>JBDKTK010000139.1:0-3356 GCA_039680225.1 Syntrophaceae bacterium | reverse complement strand
CGAGATCGGCGTCCTGGCGAACGGCCTGAACGAAATGCTTTCCGAGATCCAGAAGCGGGACGATGAACTGGAGGGGCATCGCCACAACCTGACAAAACTTATCCAGAGCCGCACGGCAGACCTGGAGGAGGCGAACGAACGGCTCATAGAGGAGCTTAAGCTTCGTGTGAAAGCAGAGGAAGGAAGCCTGAGGCTTGCTGCAGCCATCGAACAGTCTGCGGAAGGGATTTATCTGGCAGACACCCACTGGATAATCCGATACACGAATCCGGCATTTGAAAGGATGCTGGGCTATGGCCCGGGCGAAATGCTGGGCTGGCATACGCGCAACCTGAAAAGCGGCCAGCATGACAGTAATTTCTATAAGAACATCAGAGAGGCGCTGGTCCGGGGAGAGGTCTGGAAAGGCCAGGCCATCAACATGCGGAAAGACGGCTCATTGGTCCATGTGGAGGCGACGATGTCTCCCGTGAAGGACGGCTCAGGCCATGTTATCAATTACGTGGGCATTCACCGCGACATCACCGAGCAGATCAAAGCCGAGGAAGAGCGCAAGGAATTGCAGGCCCGTCTTGGGCGGGCCGAAAAAATGAAGGCCCTTGGCACCCTGGCGGGCGGCGTCGCCCATGACCTGAACAATGTTGTCGGCATCCTCGTTGGCTTCTCGGAGTTGCTCCTGATGAAACTCCCGGAGGAAGGCCCTGTCAGAAACTATGCGCAAAACATCCTGCAGGGAGGGCTCCGGGCCGCGGCTATCATCCAGGATCTTTTAACCCTGGCCAGACGCGGAGTGGTGATTTCCGAAGTGGTCAACCTCAATCAGGTAATTAACGAATTCATGCAGTCGCCGGAATTGGACAAGACCCGCTCCTATAATCCGGACGTCCGGTTTGATGTCCAACTCGACCCGGAGCTATTGAACATCAAGGGTTCGAAGATCCACATGAGCAAGACGGTGATGAACCTGGCCCAGAATGCAGTTGAAGCCATTTCCGGCAAGGGGATCGTGACAATCCGCACGGGAAACGTTTATCTCGACAAGCCGCTGCCGGGTTACGACAAGATCAATGAAGGCGAATACGCCGTTATCACCGTTTCCGACTCGGGAATCGGGATCTCGCAGGAAGACCTGGGGCGCATCTTCGAGCCCTTCTATACGAAAAAGGTCATGGGCAGAAGCGGAACAGGCCTGGGGCTGGCCGTTGTGTGGGGCGCCGTCAAAGACCATAATTGATATGTCAACGTGCAGAGCGAGGAAGGAAAAGGAACAACTTTCACCCTCTATTTGCCTCTCTGCCGCGAAAGCATCCAGATGCAGCCGGAAATCATATCCCGGAAGGAATATGAAGGCAACGGTGAGAAGATCCTCGTGGTAGATGATGTCGAGGGCCAGCGCCGTCTGGCAGTTTCAATGCTGGAAAGCCTCGGCTATAATGTCATGGCTGTACCCAGCGGCGAAGATGCCGTTCAATTCCTGGCAGCGAATCCCGTCGACCTGATAATTCTCGACATGATCATGGACCCGGGATGGGACGGTCTCCAGACCCATAGAGAAATCGTCAAAATTTACCCCCGCCAGAAGGCAATCATCGTCAGCGGCTATGCCCTGACCGAAAGGGTCAGGATGGCTCAGCATCTGGGTGCCGGCTCGTGCAATTCGCAAGCCGTATATCATTGAGCAGCTTGGACTGGCGGTGAGGGGTGAGCTCAGGAAGACCGTATAATTTCCCCGGCAAATTGTATAAGCATAAAAAACCCGCTCTTGTGCCCTTTCTTCATGTCATTCCAAATCTCGATTGAAATGAAATCGTGGATATATCCTGTTGATTTATCCAACGCCTCCTGTTTACCATACCCATGTCAGCTCAGCGCTGGAGAGTGTCGAACCCCCATCGGCTCCTCCCACGACAAGCACCTTGCCGTTCGAAAGCAACGTAGCGGTATGGTTCTTGCGCGCCGTCGAGAGGCTGCCTGCTGCCGACCAAGTGCCCCCTGTCGGGTCGTACAGTTCGGCACTGGCAATCTCTGCACCGTTATATCCCCCCACGACGAGAACTGAACCATCGGCAAGCACGGTAGCGGTATGGTCACACCGGGCTGTGGCGAGGGCGCCCGTTCCTGACCACGTGCCCCCTGTCGGGTCATACAGTTCTGAAGTCGCAGTATATGTCGGTCCGGGGACCTTTCCTGCCGCCACGAGCACCTTCCCATTCGAAAGCAGAGCGGCCGCATGCGACATGCGGGAAGTGGCGAGCGAGCCTGTCGCCGACCACGTGCCCCCTGCCGGGTCATACAGCTCGGTGCCGGCAAGAAAGCTGCCGCCATATCCTCCCGCCGTCAGCACTGTCCCGTTCAACAGCAGGGTGGATGAGTGATAGCTGCGGGCATCGGCCATGCTGCCGGTAGCAGACCACGTACCGATGGCAGGGTCATACAACTCGCAAATGTCATAGTAGATCCCAGCTTGTTGCCCCTCCCGCTACCAGCACCTTCCCGTTCGGCAGCAGCGTCGCCGTGTGTTTATAGCGCTCCTGGGCCATGCTGCCTGTAGCAGACCACGTGCCCGTCGCTGGGTCATACAACTCTGCGGTCTTCTGATAATTACCTGCACCGAATCCTGCCGCCACCAAAACCCTGCCATCCTGGAGGAGGGTCGCCGTGTGGTTATAGCGGCCCGTCGCGAGACTCCCTGTGGCAGACCACGTGCCCGTCGCGGGGTCGTACAGATAGCAACTCGTGAGTTGAGCCAAGCCGTCAGTTCCTCCCGCCACCAATACCTTCCCGTTTAAAAGCCGCGTGGCTGTGTGGCCCAACCGGGCGACAGGGAGACTGCCCGTCGTGGACCACGGGTTGTTCGTGACGGTAAAGGAGATGGTTCCCGTTATGCCGTCCTTCGTCGCTGTGATCGTTACTGCACCGAGGGCCACGCCGGTAACGGATCCCGTTGCAGCTCCCACTGTCGCTTTCAGTGTGTCGCCTGACGCCCAGTTCGCAGTGGTAGTGACGTCCCGCGTGCTGCCGTCGGAATAGGCGGCGGTTGCCGTCAACGGCTCCGAACGGCCGATCCCCGTATAGGGGTTTGCGGGGGTAATGGAAATGCTTTGCAGCACAGGGGGAGGATCGTCGCTGGTGCTGCAGCAGAGCAGACCTGATGGCAGAGAAAATATGAGTATAATGAGTGCTATCTTGTTCCGTATCGATTTCGTCCTGCATGCCTTCAACTTGATTGGCCCTCCTTCTGTGTTGCAGCAAGAATTTTTCGCTTCTTTTTTAAAGCAATCTCACAGGAAAGTAAACAGAACATCAAATTGTTTTGTGAATTGATTTTGTTTTGTGCTCTAAAACACACAGAGGGC
>JBDKTK010000138.1:0-4168 GCA_039680225.1 Syntrophaceae bacterium | reverse complement strand
GACATTCCAATCTCCCGACGGCGAAAGATTGAATTCCCAATAGGGATGGCAATCCCTGGCGGCAACGAAAAGTTCAAAACACGTATTCTGCCAGAGTCCTTTCACCCGGGATGGTTTTTGCTTCCGTTCGGGGATATCTATTTTCAGCAAATTCCCGCTGAGTTCATAATGGGCAATGAGGGTAGTTTTATGCCTGGCGACCTGTCCTTTTATCGCTATCCCGGATATATTGTCTGCAAAGGGCTTTAAAGAAAAGGCCTGCTTTTTCATTTTAGGTCCTGAGTTTTACACTGCCGTATGCCTGGATTCGATTTCAGGGATAGCATACCGATTTTAAATAGTGTAGAAAACTTTCTTGAAAAGCCTGAAAACAAGGGGAGGGGAGTCCGATGAAAATCAGCCTGGGCCCGGTCAACAGCCTTTACCCGATGCCGACAGTCCTCGTGGGGGCGAACGTCAACGGCAAGCCGAATTACATTACCATAGCGCATGTGGGCATCATGGACCTCCAGAGCGTCTCGCTGGGAATGGCGAAAGCCCACTACACTAATTCAGGCATCCGCGAAAACGGCACGTTCAGCATCAATATACCCTCGGCCGGAATGGTGGAAAAAACGGACTACTGCGGGATCGTGTCCGGGCGGGAGGTCGACAAGGGAGGGCTCTTCCGGAATTTCTACGGCGAGCTGGGGAGCGCCCCGATGATCGAAGAGTGTCCCGTCAACATGGAGTGCCTGCTGATCAAGACGGTCGATTTTCCCAAGCACGATATCTTCATCGGCGAGGTCGTCCAGACTTATTGTGATGAGGAATTCCTGAGGGAGGGAAGCATCGACCTCATGAAAGTGCAGCCCATCCTGTTTTCCATGCAGGACAGGGGCTACTGGAAAATCGGCCCCAGGTTCTCGCAGGCCTGGCATGCCGGGAAAAAATTGAAAGGGACCTGAAGCATCAGGGAAGGCCCACTGCCAGCGGCTTCTTCCTGCGCAGGCGGAATTTGGGCACGATGATGCAGACCATGGTGCCGGAGCCCTTCCTGGATTCTATCTTGAAGCATCCTCCCAGGTGCTTTATCCTTTCGGTAATCCCGAAAAGCCCGTATCCTTTGCCCTTCAAGAGGTTTTTGGGTTTGTAGATAAACCCCCTGCCGTTGTCATGGACGGTCAATTTCAATGACTTGTCGTTCTCGGCAATGAACACCTTGCACAGGCTTGCCTTCGAATGGCGGACGACATTGATCAGCAGTTCGTGCGCCACCTGGAAAAGAATGACTTCCAGGTCGAGGTTAAGCCTTTCAATGACATTCTGCTCCAATTGTATTTCGACGCCGTACTTGGCCTTAAGCTCCTCGGCAAGCCATTCGACCGCGGCGGGGAAGCCGAATTGATGAAGGACAGGCGGGCTCAATTCCCGGGTCAGCAGCCTGGCATCCGTAATCGCCTCATCAATGAACCTGTAGACGTCTTTCAGCTCCTGCTCAAACCCGCTGCCTTCGGCCTTCTGGATAAGGGCGCCCATCTTTATCTTGGAGATTGCCAGCCCCTGGCCCAGCTTCTCGTGGAGCTCGTAGGCGATGTTGCGCCGCTTCCTTTCCTCCGCCAGGGACAGCTCGGATGTGAGCAGGCGCAGCTCCTTCTGGTATTTCCTCAGGCGCTTCTCCATCCGCTTGCGTTCCATTACTTCGGAGCGCAGGGACTGGTTGACGCGCAGCAGGTCGAAAGCGTCTTCGGCGGTCATGAGGTTAACGGGCTTGTCGTTTCTTTCAGAGCTGCTTTTCATCGGGGGCCTCAAAAGATCCATAGGTATTAATCATTTAACAATAGCTTGCCTGGACGGCTGTCTGGGAAAAAAATCAGAAGACCTTCTGAGGAAAGGTTGCAAGGGGGGCAGACGCTTAAAACAATTCCTGAGAATATCACTGAGTTTTCGTCCTGGGCTCTGGGCTAAAGAATATCTGGTTGAGTTCGTATCAGCTTACGGTTGAATATTTATTATAAAGCGGAGGAACAAGCCATAAGGGTTTCCACGATTTTCCCGTTCGAAAATTCTTATTTTTCCTAAGGGAAAACCTGAGATGTTCAGGGCGGGATTCCGCCTGCTGCCGGTCATGTCTTTCGTCTGATGCCGGATTTCCAGAAAGTGAGGATCCTCACTGCGATAATGGCAATAATGGTCCTGGGGACCCACAGCCAGAAAGGTGAAAGGCCCAGGGAAAGGAAGAGCGAAGGGTCTTCCACCATCGAATGGTTGATCCCGATGGATAGCTGGAGGGTTTCCAGCTCTTCGCTGTCGAGGTGCCCCGCGCGGGCCTCTTCCACTATGACGGCGCCGCCATAGGCAAGCCCGAAAACAACAGCCGTGATCCAGAGCAGGCCCACTTTTTCGCTCAGGCCCATTACGCGCAGAAAGGGGGTAAGGAACTTCACGATTGTGTTTATCCAGCCCAGCGCCTTGACGACCTCCAGGGAACTCAGGATGGTCATGATGATCAGGAAAATCTTCAGGGCCAGCCCGGCGGTCTCCATCGCCCAGGACTTCAGCATGCCCGTGAACGGCACAGCCTCCGGCAGATTTGCCCCCGGGGAAGCCGGTCCTGCCGTCCCCACATCGAGGAACTGGGCCAATATAATCACGGTTATGCACGCCGTCCCGATCCTGATGACTGTGGCCCTGAATGCCGGCAGGCCTGACTTGCTCTGGATTATGCCTTCCTGGATCATGTTATGGGCTATCAGGAGGAAATTGGCCATGAGGATCATCTGGCCGTATGTGAAAGGCAGGATCGCCATTGCCGCAATCCCGCCGTAAATTCCGGCGAGCATCCCGATTATCAGCGGCAGGGCGGCCATGGCCGGCAGGTACAGGAGCCCCATGACGGGCTGCACGATAAAGTCGATCATGATGAGGAACCCGCTCCAGGCGAGCAGGGCGGTAAGGAACGAGACGGGGATAACGATTTTCATTATCCAGATGAAGCCGCTCAAGCCCTTTTTGAGTCCGGCAACGAATGAATCGCGTACGAGATTGGGGTCCTTCCTGATCATCAGCGGGTTGTTGAAAATCCTTTACAGCTTTTTAAAGTATCGAGTTGAGGGCTCGCTCCAGTTCCCTTTTGTCCATCACCCCGACGATCCTGTTTATATAGGCGCCGTGCCGGAAGAGGATGAGCGTGGGCGTCCCCTGGATGGCGTAGCGGGCGCTCGTCACCCGGTTCACATCCACGTTGAGCTTTCCGATCCTGATGCGTCCCGCATATTCGGCGGCCAGCTCCTCTGTGACCGGGGCCAGCATCCGGCTGTAACCGCAGCGCGGGGAATAAAATTCCACCATCATCGGCCCGGGGAAGGAAATAACGTCCCTGTCAAAGCTCGCATCAGTTATCTCGATTGGGGCTGCCATGTCAAGGGGAAGAGGGGAATGACATTTTCCGCACCGTGCATGTTCCCCCATCCGCTCCCGCGGCACCCGGTTCTTTGTTCCGCAATTGGGGCAGGTGATTTCGATCATGTCTTTATTCATATTGCTCCCGTCCTGAAAGAATATTTGCCGGCGCGGAAACGGCGGTTTGCCTTTAAGCATGGTTCCTTAGCTGCAACTCAAGAGGATGCGGGTTTAAATAAACCTGGTCCCTTAAATATTCCTTGTCGTACTTGCGGACATAATGAGCCATGAGCGTAACAGGGACGATCAGAGGGATGATCCCCCTGCGGTAATTGTCTATTATTTCCAGCAATTCCTGTTTTTCCGCTGCGGCTATGTCCTTCTTGAAATAACCGAGCATGTGCTCCAGGACATTGGAGTTCTTGCGCGGGGTCGCCTTGAGCCGCAGCGCCTCCATCAGGCTTTTCTCATACCGGGCAGCCAAGGCGTCCGGGGGGATGGCTCCGGCCCGGGCCACGAGCTTTCCCAATTCCCGGTAAATCGTTTCGCTGTGGGAGAGGACAAGGAGTTTGTGCCGCGTGTGGAACCCGACAATACCCGATGCCCCTGTGCCGCGGTTGCGCCAGCGCTGGCAGACAAAGATCCTCTCGATAAAATTTCCCCTGAGGTCGGGGTCGTGGAGGCGGCCTTCGTCCTCGACAGGGAGCAGGGGAAAGCGCTCCATGAACATGCGGGCGAAGATTCCCGTCCCCGTTTTCGAAAATGTCCCCGTTCCGGTATAGACCCT
>JBDKTK010000137.1:0-3684 GCA_039680225.1 Syntrophaceae bacterium | reverse complement strand
TGAGGCGGGCATAGGTCAGCAGTTCCTCTTCCACCTTTTCCTCGAGAACGGCGCGGACCTGTTTACCTACAACAAAGCTTACTACCAGGACGGTGACGATTATAATCAGCAGGTAGGTTCCGAACATGTGCACGAAATAGCGGTTTTTCATCACTCCTCCCGGGGCTCCGGCGCCGCTTTCCTGAGTTGATGCCTGACACTCCGGCCTGTGACCATATAGATCACCATATCGGCGATCCCCTTGGCATGGTCGGCTATCCTCTCCAGGTTTTTAGAAATCTGCATAATAATTACCGCCCGGTGGATCGTCCGCGTATCCTCCAGCATGAAGGTCAGGAGCTCGCGAAAGATCTGGTCATTGAGCGCATCGACCGTATTCTCTTTTTCCCTGACTTCATTTGCGAGGTCCAGGTTGCCGTCCATCATCGCATCGAGACTCTCCCGAATCATCTTCCCGGTGATCTCGGCCATCCGGGGCAGGTCTATATAAGGTTTGAGCTGGGGCAGGTCGTTGAGGATGATCGCTTTTTCCGCGATGTTGACGGCCATATCCCCTATCCTCTCCAGGTGGCCGTCAATTTTTATTGCCGTGGTTATGAAACGCAAATCGCGGGCTGCGGGCTGTCTGAGCGCCAGAAGGCGGATGCACCTGTCTTCCAGTTCCGTGTCCTTGCTGTCTATCTCGGCATCGCCCTCGATGACCTTCCTCGCAAGGTCCGAGTCCCTCTCCAGCAGGGACCGCATGGCCGAATCGATCGCGTTTTCGGTCAACACGCCGATATAGATCAGGTTGTTTTTTATTTCCCGCAGTTCCTTTTCATAATGTTTGCTCGTATGTCTTGCTTCGCCCATCTGATTGCCTTTCGCGTTCGGTTTACCCGAACCTGCCCGTGATATAATCTTCGGTCTGCTTCACATCCGGCGTCGTAAATAATTTCTCGGTGTTGCTGTATTCGATCAGTTTGCCAAGGTAGAAGAACCCCGTCTGGTCCGAAACGCGGGCGGCCTGCTGCATGTTATGGGTCACGATGATGATAGTGTAATCCCTTTTGAGCTCCTCGATGAGTTCCTCGATCTTCGCGGTCGATATGGGATCGAGGGCCGAAGTGGGCTCGTCCATCAGGAGCACTTCCGGTCTCATCGCCAGCGCCCGCGCAATGCAGAGCCGCTGCTGCTGGCCCCCGGACAGCATCATTGCCGACCTTCCAAGGATGTCCTTCACCTCGTCCCAGAGGACGGCCGCTTTGAGACTTTGTTCTACAAGTTCCTCCAGCTCGATCCTGTTTGCCACACCAGACACGCTGGGCCCGTATATAATATTGTTGAAGATTGATTTGGGGAAAGGGTTTGGTTTCTGGAAGACCATGCCGATCCTCCTGCGGATATCGACCGGGTCGATATCAGGGCCGTAGATGTTTTTTCCCTCGAACAGGACATCTCCCTCGACCCTTGTCCCCTCTATCAGGTCGTTCATCCTGTTGAGGAGTCTCAGCAGGGTCGATTTTCCGCACCCGGAGGGCCCGATCAGCGCAGTGACTTTGTTCCTTTCGAAATCCATGCTGATATCGGTCAGGGCCCTGTTATTGCCGTAAAAGAAATTCACATTCCGGGTGATTATTATATTTTTGTCCGGCACATTACCACCTTTTTTTCCTTCTGATATGGCTCCTTATTACAATCGCAACGAGGTCCACACCGAGCACCAGGGCTATGAGGACCAGGGCAGTCCCATACTGCAACGGCCTGGTCTCCTCAATGTGCGTTCCCGCAGTGGCCAGGACGTAAATATGATAGGGAAGCGCCATAACCTCGTCGAAAATGGAAGCGGGGAGCTGCGCCGTGAAAAACGCAGCCGCAGTAAACATTATGGGGGCGGTCTCCCCCGCAGCCCGTCCGACACCCAGAATCGAACCGGTCAGTATTCCCGGCAGCGCATTGGGGAGGACGATGCGCAAGATGGTCTGCCACTTGGAAACCCCAAGGGCCAGGGATGCCTCCCTGAAAGTCTGCGGGACCGCCTTCAACGCCTCTTCCGACGCCCCTATTATAGTAGGCAGGATAAGAATGCCGAGCGTCAGGGCGCCCGAAAGAATAGACGATCCGAATTGTAGGAAAACGACAAAAAACCCGAGCCCGAACAAGCCGAAGACGACCGACGGCACACCCGCCAGATTATTTACACCAATCCTTATTATCCTCACAACAGGGCCATACCTGGCATATTCGCTCAAATAAACGGCCGACATGACGCCAAGCGGCAGGGCGACAAGAATGGCCCCGACCGTAAGATAAAAGGTCCCCAGAATAGCAGGCATTATTCCGCCCCTGGTCATCGCATCCGTCGGGAACCGGGTCAGGAAAGTCCAGTTGACGGCTTGGAAACCGTTCAAGACGATAAATAGAAGAATTCCGCCGAGGGCAAGGGCGATAATCAGGGCCGAGAGCCTGAGCAGGGCGAAGAAAAGCGACTGTTTCAGATAGCGCCATCTTAAAAGGGAGGGGTGGTAATCCGGCCTGCGGCCTGTCGCCGGGAAATCCAGGTCTTCCCTTTCGTAATACGGTCTGATCTTGCTGAGTTCTATCTCCGGCCTTCCCATATCTACAATGTCCCCGACCCCTTTTGCCTGAAGCGATGGGAAACCTGATCGGCAATAAGATTGAAGGCCAGCGTTATAAAAAACAGCACTATTCCGATAGCGAAAAGGGCATGGTAATGAAGGCTGCGGAACGGGGCCTCCCCCATCTCGGCCGCTATGTTTGCCGACATGGGCCGCACGGCATCAAATATACTTTCCGGTATGGCCGCCGCACCTCCGGCCACCATTAATACAACCATCGTTTCGCCGATAGCCCTTGCCATGCCCAGGATGACGGCTGTCGAGATCCCCGAGAGCGCCGATGGGACAATAACCCGGACTATGGTTTCAAACTTGGTGGCGCCCAGGGCATAAGATGCCTCCTTGTATTCACGCGGAACGGAGTACAGGGCGTCTTCGGAGATGCTTGATACAGTCGGTATCGCCATGATCGCCAGCATAAGCGATGCATTTATGACATTAAGTCCCGTGGGCATATCGAAAGTTTCCTGGAGCCAGGGGCCAAGCACGACCATTCCGAAGAACCCCAGCACCACCGAAGGCAGGCCCGCCAGGAGCTCGACTAACGGTTTGAATATCTCTTTTACCCAGGGCCTGGCTATCTCAGAGATGTAAATCGCCGAGAGAACGCCCAGCGGCACCGCTATCAGCGTCGAGAAAAAAGTGACTATCAGCGAGCCGACTATCAGGGGCCAGATCCCGAATTCCGGAGGGTTGTACGTGGGATACCATTCGGGCCCGAAGATGAAATTGAAAAATGAGACTTCCCGGAAAATGGGAAGGGCCTCCCGGAAAAGAAAAATCACGATGAGCGCCAAAGCCAGCAAGGAGGCCATGGCGATCAGGAAAAAGATGTTCCTGATGATTATTTCTTTGAGTTTTCTGGACATTAACCAAGCCCGGAAGGGTGCGTCAGGCCGCCAGGCCGCAACGTACCGGATTTAAATTCAGCAATAGCGCGTTTCGATTTGGCACGCATCACAGTTTATTTCAGCGGCACGAATCCTTCTTTCTTAACAATCTTCTGCCCTTCCGGCCCCACCAGGAATTTTATAAATTTCCCCGCTTCGCCCTTGGGCTGGCAGTC
>JBDKTK010000136.1:0-24122 GCA_039680225.1 Syntrophaceae bacterium | reverse complement strand
CAAAAAAAAACTTTAGAATGATGGTGAAGGAGGTTAATTAGACTGATGCAAGAAGCTTATCTATTTCTTGATTTTATACATTATCCAGCCGCCAACGTAACCTATACGTGGCTGATCATGGCCCTGCTCATTGTTCTGTCTTTGGCGGCAACTGCCGGAATGAAGCTTTATCCCAATAAGGTCCAGAATGTCATGGAAGTCATCATCGCCGGGGTAAAGAACCTGCTGGTCGACACGATGGGCCCCCACGGGATGGCATTCTTCCCGCTGATCGCGACCATCTGCCTGTTCATATTGACCTCTAATCTTATCGGGCTGATCCCCGGATTCATGTCGCCGACCGGCAACCTGAATACCAATGTGGCGATGGCGCTCGTGGTCTTTGTCATGACCCACATCGTGGGCGTAAAGGTCCACGGGATCAAATACCTCAAGCAGTTCATGGGTCCGGTCTGGTGGCTTACCCCCCTGATGCTGCCCATCGAGCTGGTCAGCCATATTTCCCGCCCGGTTTCCCTGACCATGCGTCTGTTCGGGAACATCGAAGGAGGCCATATCGTCCTGGCGGTCCTCTTCATCCTGGTGCCCTTCCTGGTACCGCTGCCGATCCTGGTCCTTAAGATATTGATCTCCGTTATTCAAACACTGGTCTTCATGCTCCTGTCCATGATGTACATCGCCGGGGCCATGGAAGAAGCCCATTAAAAACTGAATAGAGCAATCAATAAAAAGCCGGGCTTTGAGCCCGGCTTTTTTATTCTCTCGGGGAGGTTTCTGGAAAAGCCTGAGGCCTGAATAAGAAAAGGTCTGGCAGACAAAAAAAGGCCGGAACTTTGGTCCCGGCCTCCTCACTTACTTTCAATTGTTGTTTACAGGCTCTGAATATACTCGTGAATGGCCTTGGCGGACTTGCGTCCCGCGCCCATCGCCAGGATGACCGTCGCTGAGCCGGTCACGATATCGCCTCCGGCATAAACGCCTTTCCGGGATGTTATCCCCGATTCATCCTTGGTCACGATGTAGCCCCATTTATTTGTTTCGAGGCCGGGAGTGGTCGCCGGGATAACCGGGTTCGCCGTCGTTCCGATCGCGACAACAACAGTGTCCACGTCAATCTCGAATTCCGAACCCTTGATCGGGACGGGGCTCCGCCTGCCCGACGCATCCGGTTCGCCGAGTTCCATCCGGATACAGCGGATCTGCTTGACCCAGCCGTTTTCATCGCCGATGTATTCTACCGGGTTGTGGAGGAGTTTGAACTGGACGCCCTCTTCCTTGGCATGGTGCACTTCCTCGATCCTCGCCGGCATTTCGACTTCCGTACGGCGATAGATAATGTATGCGTTATCCGCCCCGAGCCTTAAAGCCGTCCTGACCGAATCCATCGCAACATTGCCGCCGCCGATGACCGCCACGTTCTTCCCCCTGACGATCGGAGTGTCGACCTTCGGGAAATCATATGCCTTCATCAGGTTCGAGCGGGTGAGGTACTCGTTGGCCGAATAGATTCCGCTCAAATTCTCTCCGGGGATATTCATAAATACGGGAGCGCCGGCGCCGACTCCGAGGAACACCGCCTGGAAGCCTTCGGCAAACAGGTCGTCGATGGTCTTGAGCCTGCCAATGGCCGCGTCCGTGACAAGCTTGGCCCCCAGTTTCTGCAGGTAATTAACCTCCGCGTCAACGATGGCCTTGGGGAGACGGAATTCCGGGATACCGTATACCAGAACGCCGCCCGCTTTGTGCAGGGCTTCGAATATGGTCACGTCATGCCCCTGTTTTACGAGGTCGCCCGCAATGGTCAAACCGGCAGGGCCGGCCCCGACAATGGCCACCTTTTTGCCTGTGGCCGCAGCGGGTGCGGGAATATCGATCTTTCCTGAAGCACGTTCATAATCTGCCGCGAAGCGCTCGAGCCTGCCGATTGCTACCGGTTCGAATTTCTTTCCCAGGATGCAGACCTTTTCGCACTGGTCCTCCTGGGGGCAGACCCTGCCGCACACCGCCGGCAGGCAGTTCGTCTCTTTGAGTTTTTTGGCGGCGCCGATGAAGTCTCCATCCGCGATAAGCTTTACAAAACCCGGGATGTCGACGTCAACCGGGCACCCGGCCACGCAGCCGGGTTTTTTGCACATGATGCAGCGCTTGGCTTCCTCGACCGCCATCTCGGGCGTGTATCCGAGGGGGACTTCCTGGAAGTTCTTTACCCTGACCTTCGGGTCCTGCTCCGGCATGGCATGGCGGGGCACTTTTTCCTTTTTTTCTTTCTTTTCTTCTTTATTTTCCATTTTTCGCGCACCTGCATTCCATCGCCTGTTTTTCCTGATCGCAATACATGCGCAGGCGAGTCATTAATAAGTTGAAGTCGACCTCATGGCCGTCGAATTCCGGTCCGTCAACGCACCCGAACTTCGTCTTGCCCGCAACCGATACCCGGCAGGCGCCGCACATCCCGGTGGCGTCCACCATGATCGGGTTGACGCTCACTATTGTTTTTAATCCGTAAGGCTTGGTCACGTTGCAGATGACCCTCATCATGGGTACGGGACCGATTGCGAACACGCGGTCGATCTTTGTGCCCTTGTCAATCAGGCCCTGGAGGACCGCGCTGACGAACCCGTGGAAGCCGTAGGTGCCGTCGTCAGTCGCCACGATCAGCTCATTGCTGACCTGTCCCATCTCCTTTTCCAGGATAAGCAGGTCTTTCGTCCGGGAACCGATAATTGAGATTACATTGTTTCCGGCCTTCTTCAGTGCCGCGGCAATGGGATAAATAACGCCTACCCCGACTCCGCCGCCCACGCATACGGCCGTGCCGAAATTCTCGATTTCGGTAGGGCGGCCGAGGGGCCCCAGCACATGGGCCAGAGTGTCCCCCGCATTAAGCAGGGCGAGATCTGCAGTGGTCTTGCCCACAATCTGGAAGATGATTGTCAAAGTGCCCTTTTCGGAATCCGAATCGACTATCGTCAGGGGGATCCTCTCGCCCTTGTCGTCGATCATCAGCACGATGAACTGCCCCGCTTTGCGCTTCTTCGCGATCTCCGGGGCTTCGAAGACCATCCTCACTACTTGGTCGTGCAAATATGTTTTTTCCAGGATCTTGTTCAATTTCCGCTCCTTCAAAAATAAGAAGTAATTAATAATCGCGGGTCAGGCTGTCGAGCTCCGCCAGCGAGAAAACCGGGCCGTCCTTGCAGATATACTTGTGGCCGACGTTGCAACGGCCGCACTTGCCTATGCCGCATTTCATCCGCATCTCCAGAGATGTAAGGATATTGTCCTTTGAGAAACCGAGGTCAAAAAACACCGGCAGGGTGACACGGATCATGATGGGAGGTCCGCAGATCACGGTGACTGCGTTATCCGGGCTGGGTCCCACCTCCTTGCAGACTGTGGGGACAAAGCCTTCCCTTCCCTTCCATGTCGCATCCCCTTTGTCGACAGTGATGTTCATCTCAATGTCGCTTCTCTTCTCCCATGACTGGAGTTCCTCTTTATAGCAGAGCAGGCCGGGCGAACGCGCGCCGTAAATGACCGTGATCTTTCCGAAGCGCTTCCTGTTCTCCTCGTAAAGCATGTAATTGATCAATGACCTCAGGGTAGTGAATGCAAAACCGCCGCCGACAACAACGATGTTCTTCCCCTCAAGGAATTCAATCGGCCAGGGATGGCCCATCGGCCCGCGGATACCCATCTCCGCGCCTTCCTCCATGTCGTGCAAAGTGCTCGTCACGAGGCCGGCCTTCTGGACGGTGAATTCGACGTATCCCGGCTGGGTCGGCGAAGAGGCGATCCCGATGGGGCTCTCGCCCTTGCCGTAAATGGATAGCTCCGCGAACTGCCCGGGAAGGTACTTGAACCTCTCCTCGTCTTCCTTGTTGATGAAAGCGAGCCGGAACGTCTTGATGTCGTTCGTATCCACTTCGGTTACGACCTTCACGATTTTTACCGGCATTGGTATATAGGGGTTTTGCATTGCAGCAGCTCCTTCGCTCTTCATTATTTCTCGCTCTCCTTTAAAGCACCTTCAGCTACTGAAAGGATGTCTATGTTGACGGGGCACGAACGCGTGCAGCGCCCGCAGCCCACGCAGGATGTCACTCCGAAGTTTTTCACGTAATAGGAGAATTTGTGGTTGACCCTCTGGCGCAGCCTCTGGAAGATCTTCGGCCGCGGGTTGTGGCCGCTCGCCTCGAGAGTGAAGTTCGTGAACATGCAGGCGTCCCAGAGCCGGCGGCGGCTGCCGTTGCGGAACAGGGTCTCGTCGTTGATATCAAAGCAATGGCAGGTCGGGCACACGAACGTGCAAGTCCCGCAGCTCAGGCAGGCCATGGCGGCCTTCTGCCAGTAATCGCCGTTGTTGAAAGACTTCGCCATCTTGTCGGCGGCCCCTTCCAGGTTGATCGTCCTGGTCTTGAGCTCCGGGCCTTTGGCGATCTTTTCCGCGTAGAATTTCTCGTCTTCCGCGGATGCTCCATCGAGGTCTAGGGACTTGAGCAGTTCCTCGCCTTTGGGGGTCAGGGCCTTGATCAGGAAGTCGCCGCCCTTGCGCACGAGGAACAGATCGCTCCCCTTCTCGTCCGCGGCATGGATACCGAACGCATTGTAGAAATCAGCCGGGTCGACCGAATCGAAGGCATAGCCGATGATCGTGGTGTTGTCCCTTCTCTGCTTCCAGTACGGGTCGGTTATTCCGCCGCTCTCGAAGATTTTGTCCATGATTTGGAAGCTTGCCACATCGCAGGGCCTGACGCCCAGCACTACCTGCGGCTTGATAGCGGCGGCGACCGCCTCGGATTCGGTCCTCTCCTTGCCGAGCGTGTATTTGATTAATTCCTCGCACTGGGGAAAGAACACGCCCTTGGGGCTGATGGTCGTGTTGTAGAAGTCAAGCGTGACCTGGCCGGGGTCGCCGATCTGCTTGAAATTCACCACGCCGCCGTCGGCAACGGGCGCATACAGCGGCCCTTTGCTCATCAGGGCTGATACGAATCCTTGGAACTTATCCGGGGTTATTTTCTTCACCACTTTTACTCCTTTGGTCCTTGCTGCTGGAGCTTGTATTCGCTTCACTCGAGGATGTCGTTGGAATCCTCAACCTTGAAATCAACCATGACCGGCTTGTCTTCGACGCTCATGCCGGACTTCTGCTTGAACATCTCCTCGCACTCCTTCGAGACTTCCTTGTGGAAGAGGTACAGGGGGATGTTCACAGGGCAGGCCCTGCTGCACTCGCCGCAATCCACGCACCGGCCGGCCAGGTGGTAGAACCTCGTCAGGTGGTACATGAGATTGCCGTCGGAGTTCGGCGCCTTGTCCGCCCACTGGGGACGCGTCTGGTCCACGAAACAGGGGTCGCAATAGCACATGGGGCAGGCCTTGCGGCAGGCGTAACAGCGGATGCACTTGGCGAATTCCTTTTTCCAGAACGCCCAGCGCTCGTCGCGGCCCATGCCCTCGAGTTGAGCCAGGACTGCATAAGGCGATCCGGATTGCTCCTTGATCTCCTCCCCGAGCAGGACATCGTAAATGACTGGATTGAGCGTACCGCCGGTCGTCTTTTCGTCAATCGCCTCTCCGGTGTTCTGGTCCTTGAGGCCTTTGAAGGGGATCCCGAGCAGGACCAGGTCCGCCCTGTTGACCTTGCCTTCCTGGATGAGGACGACTACGGCCCGGCTGTCGGCGCCTTTGACTGCCACGCCCAGTTTGGTGCCCGCGGGGTAACGCACGATATAGCGGGCCATGTTGGCCGTGCAGTATTCATTGAAGATCAACGAATCGGCGTCTGCGGGGGTGGCGGCGGCAAACGGCATCGGGTGCTTTTCATCATAGCCGCGGGAGTATCCCAATACAGCGGAAACGGCCCCGCTCTCCAGGAGCTTCTTCGCTTCCTCTTTCAGATTTTTCTCTATTGTCTTTGCGTCGGTCATTTCTTCAATCCGCCCTTATTTCTTGATCTTGAATTTCTCCTGGGGACCCAGTTCCCTTACCGTGTTCGTCAATTCCTCGACGACTTCGGCAAAGCGCTTCCCTTCCGAAGCCGAGATCCACTCGACGCGGAACCTCTCGGGCTCCATTCCCGCGAAGTCCAGGATCTTCTTCGTGACGGCCAGCCTGCGGCGGGCATACATGTTGCCGGTGCCGTAGTGGCAGTCGCCCGGATGGCAGCCGCCCACGAGGACCCCGTCAGCCCCGAGCTGAAAGGCCCGGAAGATGAACGAGGGGTTGATCCGGCTCGAGCACATCACCCGCACGAGCCTCAGGTTCTGGGGATACTTGAGCCTTGTTGTGCCAGCGAGGTCGGCGCCCGTGTAAGTGCACCAGTTGCATGCGATTCCCTGAATTTTGGGTTCGAATCCCATTTGCTTCTCCCTTATTTAACATTCCATCAGGCCTGCCATCTCGGCCATGATCTGGTCATTGATGAAATGGCGGGCCATAATTGCGCCAGTCGGACAGCCCGCGGCACACGAGCCGCAGCCTTTGCAAAGCGCTTCATTGATTTCCGATACGCCCTTGTCCGCCTTGTAGAACGGGGCGCCATAGGGGCAGACCTTCACGCAGTTCTGGCAACCGCAGCAGACCGCCTGGTTGATCATGGCGGTCGCGGCCTCCAGCTCCAGCTTGTCCTTGACAACAATCGTTAGCGCCTCGGCGGCGGCGCCGGTGGCCTGGGCTACCGTATCCGGAATGTCTTTCGGGCTCTGGCAGGCTCCGGCGATGAATACGCCATCCGTCATCGTGGAGAGGGGCGCCAGCTTCGGGTGCCTCTCCATGAAGAAGCCGTATTTATCGGTGCTGAGGTTGAAGAGCCTCGCCATGTCCTTGGCATTGGCGCGCGGCTTCATGGCCGGCGAGAGCACGACCATGTCGACCGGGATGCGCATGAACTTCTGGGTCAAGGTGTCTTCAACTTCCACGACCAGTTTCCCGGGCTCTTCATCTGCAGTCGTCTTATCGGTCACGCGGGCCGCCTTGCCCCGGACGAATTTGACATCCTCTTCCAGCAGCCTGTCATAGAACTCCTCGTAGCCTTTCCCGGGTGTCCTCATGTCGATATAGAGCTGATAAACGTCAGCCCCGGTCTTCTCTTTCATTAAATGTGCGAATTTCAAGGAGTACATGCAGCACACCCGGCTGCAGTATTCGTAATTGTTCTTGTCGCGGCTGCCTATGCAGTGCAGGATCGCCACGCTCGCCGGCTGCTTGCCGTCTCTCATGATAACCTTGCCGCTGGTCGGGCCGGCCGCGTTGAAGAGCCTTTCGACTTCGAGCGCGTTGTATACCCCGGGGAACTTCCCGTACCCGTACTGGACGAGGGGCGCGGTGTCCATGAGGTCATAGCCGGTCGCCATGATAATGGCCCCGACCTTGACGTCGATGAAAGAGTCCTTCTGTTCGTAGTCAATGGCCCCCTGCTCGCAGACCTTCTGGCAGAGCTTGCAGCCCTTCCCTTTGATCAGGAATACACAGGACTTCGCGTCAATAACGGGTTTCTGGGGCACCGCCTGGGGGAACGGGATGTAGATGGCTTTCCTCTTTACCAGGCCCTCATCGAATTCCGAGACTCCCTTGCCGGGGCACTTCTCGGTGCAGGCGAGGCAGGCGTTGCACTTGCTGTGGTCGATGTAGCGGGCCTTCTGTTTGATCTTGACATCGAAGTTGCCGACGAAGCCCTTGATCTCCTCGACTTCGCAATAGGTCAGGAGCTCGATATTCTTGCTCTGCAGGACCGCATCCATCTTGGGGGTGAGGATACAGGCGGAACAGTCGAGGGTCGGGAAGGTCTTGTCGAACTGAGACATGTGGCCCCCGATGGACGGCGTCCGTTCGACGAGATAGACTTTCTTTCCGGTCTCGGCCAGCTCCAAGGCGGCCTGGATCCCGGCGATTCCGCCGCCGACCACCATTACATCGGGGTTGACGTCGATGAACCGGGAAGTAAGGGGCGCCAGCAGGCGGGCCCGGTAAACGGCCCCGTTGACCATCGCCTTGGCCTTCTCGGTGGCGACATTCTCGTCCTCAGTTACCCAGGAGACGTGCTCCCTGATGTTCACGATCGTGAGCAGGTACTGGTTGAGGCCGGCGTTCTCGATTACCTTGCGGAACGTCTTCTCGTGCATGAGGGGCGAACAGGCCGCGACTATGACCCTGTTGAGGTTGTGTTTCTTGATATCGTTCTGAATAAGCTCCTGTCCGGGGGTTGAGCACATGAACTTGTACTCTTCCGCTGCTACGACATCCGGCAGGCTGCGGGCAAATTCGACAACTTCACTGACCCGCACCGTCTTGGCTATATTCAAACCACAGTGGCAGACGAAAACTCCGATCCTGCTCATAAAAGCTCCCTTTTTTCTATTCTATGCTCTCGAGAACCAGCTCCGAGAGGTCTTTTACTTTAATTTTGTCATCGGCATTGGCCGTCCTGGTGCTGTCCTCCAGCATGGCTATGCAGTACGGGCACGCGGTGGCCAGGATGGAAGCGCCGGTCCCCAGGGCCTCCTCCAGGCGGAAATCGCTCAGGCGCTCGCCCTTGGCCCTTTCGACCCAGAGGCCGCCCCCGCCGCCGCCGCAGCACATGCTCTGCTCGCGGATCCGGTCCATTTCGACCAGTTCCAGCCCGGGGATAGCCTTGATAACCTCGCGGGGCGCATCGTAAATGCTGTTGTGCCTTCCCAGATAGCAGGGGTCATGGTAGGTGACCTTGGCCCCGCCGAAATCCTTCTTGGGGGTCAGTTTCCCGGTCTTGATCAGATCGGCCAGCAGCTCGGCAAAGTGGATCACTTCGTAGCCTTCGCCGTATTCCTTTTTGAACGTCTCCAGGCAGTGGGGCGAAACAACAATGACCTTCTTCACCCCGGCGGCCTTGAACAGCTGGTTGTTGTTTGCTTTGAGCTTCTCATAAAGTTCGTAATCGCCGACCTTCTTGAGGCTCTCGCCGCAGCACTTCGCCTCGGCGCTCGCCAGGCCCCAGCTCAGGCCCGACCGGTTGAGGATCTCCGCCGTGGCCTTGGCCACCGCGACATTGCGCGGGTCGTAAGAAACGGTGCAACAGGTGAAGTACAGGTATTCCATGCCTTTCTCGTACATAGGGTACTTGCCCTGGGCCCAGTCGTTTCTCTTGGAAGGCTCTCCCGTCCAGGGGTTTCCCCGGGCCGAGAGGCTTCCCACGAAGGAACGAAGGCTCCCGGGCAGCATGCCGCCGGAGGCGTATACGCTGCGCATCGCCGCCACGACGTTGATGATTTCCACCCCGCGGGGGCAGCGGTCCACGCAGAACTTGCAGGTCGAGCATCCCCACATCAGGTCCTCGATCCCCTCGAACCCGAACTGGCCGAGGCGGATGAGCTTGCGGATGTTGAATTCTGAGACTGGTTTCCAGGGGCAGGTGCCTGAACAAGTGCCGCATTGATAACACTTCTTGAGGGCCTCGCCGCCGGCCTCAGCAATGGCCTGCGCTACTTCCAGGAAAGGCGATACGGTTTCTGACATTCTAAAGCTCCTGTTGGACGTAAATACGTCTGTTTTCAGCCTTTTTGCTGAAATTTATATAAAGATGCTGTGCTGGCTGATTTCTTTCGGAAATGCTTTCGGAGGAGGTGTTTGTGCTTGGATAGTATAATAATTTTAACAAGTT
Source organism: Syntrophaceae bacterium (assembly GCA_039680225.1). GTDB lineage: Bacteria > Desulfobacterota > Syntrophia > Syntrophales > UBA4778 > JBDKTK01. Next base: position 14,482 of record JBDKTK010000136.1, on the reverse strand, counting down.
ACCAACCTATTACCGACGATCCGCGCGATTATGCCTCATGCATTATTTATTGTCAAGGCCAATCATGAAAAAAAATCAGGGATTTACCAAATAAACCGGCAAGTTCAGACCGAAATCCGGGTAATTCCCGCGGCAGGTTTCATTCAATCTTCTTCCGGATCTCCCTCCAGACGGCATCCTTCCCCTCGCCTGTCCTGGCGGAAAAAAATATCAGGTCCCGCTGCCCGACCCCCAGAGTTTTCCTGATCACGGCGGCCTGCCTGTTCAGCTCGCTGCGGGACAGCTTGTCGGCCTTCGTGACCACTATCAGGAAATCATTTCCGAAGGCCTTGAGCCACTCGATCAGCTGCAAATCGCCGTCCGATGGCGTCCTGCGGCTGTCGACAAGCAGGATTACCAGCTTCAGGTTGGGCCTGTTCCGCAGATAGCTCTCGACCATGGGCCCCCATTCCTTCCTGGTCTCGAGGGGCACCTTGGCGAAGCCGTACCCGGGCAGGTCAACCAGTCCCAGGCCCCCGTTGAGGAGGAAGAAATTGATCAGGCGTGTTTTGCCCGGCGTCGAACTGGTTGCCGCCAGTTTTTTTCTGTTGGTAAGGACATTGATAAGGGTTGACTTGCCCACGTTGGAGCGGCCGGCGAAGGCCACCTCGGGGAAGGACGGCGCCGGGTATTGGGAAGGCGCCTTGGCGCTTTTGACGAATTCGGCTGATTTTATTTTCATAAAGGAAAGCTGTCCCTGTCATGCCTGCGCTTATTCAAAGGAAATTCCGTACTTCTCCAGTTTTCTCTCAAGTGTCGGTCGCGAGATGCCCAGCGCCTCGCAGATTTCCCCCTTGTTCCTGCCTATCTTCTCAATAACCCGCCTGATGTGAATTTCCTCTATTTCATCAAGCGTCATTATGGACTTGTCCGCTTCCCGGGTATCATTTCCGGCCCTGGCCGCCTTTCCCGCGCCGGTCAGGTTGGGGAAATCTTCTTCTCCGAGAACGCTGCCTTTTGAGACCACCGCCGCCCTGACAAGCAGGTTCTCAAGCTCGCGCACGTTGCCCGGCCACTCGTATTTCATGAAGATGTCCATCACCTCTTTCGAGACGCCGGCAATTTTCTTGTGCAGGTCGCGGTTTATTTTCTTGATCAGGTATTCAATCAGCAGGGGCATGTCCTCCCGCCTCTCCCGAAGCGGGGGGATATTTATGGTCACGATGTTGAGCCGGTAATAAAGGTCGTCCCTGAACTTGCCCTCGGAGACCATCTGTTTGAGATCCTTGTTGGTGGCGGCGATTATCCTGGCGTTCACCTTCACCCGGTCTTTCCCGCCCACGCGCTCGAATTCCATCTCCTGCAGGACCCTCAGCAGCTTTGCCTGGAGATTGAGAGACATCTCGCTGATTTCGTCGAGGAACACGGTGCCGTACCTCGCCAGTTCGAACTTGCCGAGTTTTTTATTGATGGCCCCCGTGAACGATCCTTTTTCGTGGCCGAAAAGCTCCGATTCCAGCAGGGTATCGACTATAGCGGAGCAGTTCACGGCAATGTACGGTTCGCTTTCGGAAGTATTATTGTGGATGACCTTGGCTATCAGCTCCTTGCCCGTCCCGCTCTCGCCCTGGATAAGCACGGTGGTCCGGCTCTGGGATACGACGCCGATGATCTTGAAGATCTCGCTCATGGATTTCCCGGCGCCGATTATGTCTCCCACCTTGAAGCTGCGGGAGGGCTCCATAAGCAGCCCGTTTATTTTCTTCTCCATCTCGGAGCTCTTCAGCGCCTTCTGGATCGCTATGTCAAGCTCGTCGATATTGATGGGTTTATGGATGTAATCGAACGCGCCCTCTTTCATGGCCCGGATTGTTGTTTCCATATCGTGGTGGGCGGTGATCATTATGACCTTGGCGGTGTTGTCGTGCTCGTCCTTGAGGTCCTCAAGCACCGTAAAGCCGTCTATATCGGGAAGCCGTATATCGAGGATGATGAGGTCCGGCGAGATCTGGACGGCCTTGTTCAATCCTTCCGTCCCGGTGTTTGCCGTATAAACCTCGTACCCTTCTTCGGTCAGATACAGCTCAAGGGTCTCGCATATTGATTTTTCGTCGTCTATAACCAGAATCTTTGACACAGTATCGCCCCTTTTCAGATCCCCGTCCTGTTGCCCGTTTCCACCGTCGGGATGTTAATAACGACTGTTGTCCCTTTTCCCTGAACACTTTTTATTTCGATCGTGCCGCTATGCTGGTCGATTATCTTTTTCACCTGGGTAAGCCCCAGGCCCGTCCCGTATTTTTTCCTGGTGAAAAAGGGATTGAATATATGCGCCAGGTCTTCGGGTGCAATGCCGTACCCGTTGTCCTCTATTGTCACGCAAACAAACCCGCCGTTGTCCGGGGCCGGGCAGGCGCTCAGAACCAGCTTTCCCCCGGGCTCCATAGCGTCTACGGCGTTGAGATAGATGTTCAGCAGGACCTGGTCCATCATGGGCTGGTCAATAAATACCTCGGGCAGGTCCCCGGCCAGCCTGGTTTCTATCTTTATGCCTTTATCCATGATCTCTTTTTCCGCCATGCTCAAAGAGTGTTCAAGAAAACTGTTTACTTTAACAGGTTTCCTGTCGGGCTCCACCGGCCGGGCGAATATGAGGATGTCGCTGACAAGCTTTTCCAGGTGCTCGACTTCCTTCTGGGCTATCTTGAACCGCTTCTGGTCGTTGCCGGTCGGATTTAACCTTTTCTCGAGTATCTGCAGGCTCATCTTTATTGACGACAGGGGATTCCTGACCTCATGGGCTATGCCTGCCGAGAGCTGGCCGACAGCCGCAAGCTTCTGGCTCTCATAGAATTTCTGCTCGAGATTTTTAAACTCCGTAATGTCCCTTTGCACTAGTATGAAGCGGTCCGTGTTCCTGATGGGCCGGGTGCTGATCAGCAGGTCCCTTTTGCTGCCGTCCCTTGCTGTCGCGCTGATCTCAAAAGGCTTGTATTTCCCCTTTGTAATTTCCTGCCACTGGTCCAGAAGTTTTTTCATATTCTCTTCGTCCAGGAACTCTGTGAAGTGCCTGCCTCTGAGCTGCTTCGGGTAATCGGTCCCTGAAAACAGGTCCTTGCTGGCAAACCGGATTATGCCGTCGCTGTCAAGGTCGAAAATCCTGTCGGGAGAGCTGTCGAGGATGGACTGGAGATAATTGTTCATGTCCTCAATATCTTTGCGGAGCCTGATGTTGACATCGAGTTCGTTTTTGAGGCTTTCCGCGTATTCCTTGAGATTCAGTTCCATCTCTTTTTCGCGGGTCACGTCCTGCAATGTCTCGACAGCGGCTATGGTCTCGCCCTTTTCGTCATATATGGGGGCGGCAAGGAAATAGAGGTGGCGGCGCTTCCCGCCCAGGTTCTCGTAGAAATCGACTGCTTCGAAGGCGCCTTTTACCACCGTGGAAGGCTGCATCTGCCTCTTGCCGTAATATTTCTTCAGGCCTTCCATATCGTTGTCCACGATCACATCGGCTATGACAGAGCGCTTCTCATTGTAAAAAGGCTCATACTGGCGGCTCGTGCCTATCATTTCCCTGCCCTCGAACCCGGTCAATTCCGTGCAGGCTTTGTTCCAGAGTATTATTTTATGGTTCTTGTCGATGACAAATGTCGCGATGGGCGAACCTTCGATTATACCCTCTATAGTGCGCTTCAGGGTGATATTTTTGTTGAGCTCATCCTGAAGGTTTGCCGCGTTGTTCGTCAGGTCCAACTCCAGTTGCTTTTCCCTGGAGACGTCCTGGAGGGTTTCGATTGCGGCGATGACTTCGCCGTTTTCATCGTAAATCGGGGCCGCCAGAAAATACAGGTGCCGGCCTCCTCCCAGGTTCGGATAAAAATCGCTGGCCTCGTAAGCGCCTTCTATTATTGCGTGCGGCTGGACCTCTTTTTCCCCGTAAAAAAGAGTCAACCCCTGGTCCAGGTCCTGATCCACAATTATATCGGCGATGACAGGTCTTTTTTCAGGGTAAAACGGCATGAACTGGTTATCGGTCCCGATCATGTCCTCTCCCCTCAGGCCCGTCAGCTCCTCGCACGCCTTGTTCCAGAATATAATCTTATGGTTCCGGTCTATTACAAAGCTGGCTATCGGCGATCCTTCTATTATGCCTTCGACCTTCCTCTTTTCCCGCGCAAGGTCCTCCTGCCATTTTTCGCGTTCGCGCAGGAACTTGACTTCCTCTTCAAGCACTACCCTTCTGCGGCCGGACGTGATCATGACGGCGCTGCCGATCACCACCGCGATGATGAGGATGAAAGCCTCCAGCATGACAATGTACACTGTCTCTTTCATGTGCAGGAGCGCCGAGGTGTAATGGGTGCCTATGCCTATCCATAACTGTGCGTTCCCGAAATTGACGGGCGCATGGGCGACGATGGTCCGGGTCCTTTCCCCCTTTTCATTCACCAGGAAGAACTCTCCCTTTGTTTCCCCTTTCCCGAGAATGGAGCCTTTGAGATGTCCGCTTTCGAGGGAATTTGCCATCTCCATTTGTACTCCGGTCAACTCCGGCCTCGTATGGAAGAGAATGAGCCCCGTCCCATCGATAATCCAGGCATTCGAGCCGAATCCCTTCCTGAGCGGGTCAATGTTCCTCTCGACCAGGGGCGAGATGGAGAGCATAGCCGCCATTATCTCCTTTACTTTTTGGCTCGAATCGAGCAGCGGGATTGCGATTATGACACGGGATGTTTTTGTCTGGCCGGAGCTGTCCATGAAGTTGTGAACTATGGTTTTCCCGGCAATCCTTGCCCGTTTCATGGCGACGCCGAGTTCATCCCTGGCGTTCATGGTCTCCTTTGCTTCGGGATAGATTTGAATCCGCGAATCTTCCCCGGCCGCAAGAAGATCAATCCTGCCTTCCAGGTCTTCATAGATAAGCTGCATTGCCCGGTCCCGGGATAAGTTGTTGTGTCCGGACTGCGTCCTTATGCTCCGTTCGACATCAGAGAAGAGGTCTTCGATTCCGGACACAATAATTTTTGCGAGGGCGACTTGCTGGATATTGAACTGCTCGCCCATCTCTCTTTCCCGGGCATGGTAAATCAGGAGAGAAAAAAGGAGGATCATGGAAACCACAATGGCAGTGGTCAGCCAGACGGGGGATCTGATTTTCCTTAGCACTGATCCCATCAAATCCCCTTATCGGCCTTCTCGTTCGGACTTCTTGCGATTGCGGTCCTTGATAGCCATCAAGACGTAGACGCCCACAGCTGCGCCCACCGATATCAGCAGCTTTATCAGGCCGCTTTCGATGTGAAAGACCTTTTCACAGCCGAGCCAGACAACCAGGTACGTAACTGCCGTCAAAATTTCCTGCATTCAGCAACCCCTTTTCATTTGGAAGGGCACCTGCCCTGAACCGAGCAGATATTACTGATAAACCCCAATAATTTCAACAAGAATCGTGCAGTTCAGCGGATTAAACGCCCCGAAATGTTTCGGATTCCCAAATTGAATACAACGTTAAACAAATGTCCTTCAATTGAAAGAAATGTTAAAAAGGCCTGCAGAAGGGCCCCGGTCTCAGAAAGGCCATAAATATCCGTTTAACAAGAACTTCCCCCGATTCAAATGCGAATTTTCATTATGGCATGCTCGTTGCAGAAACTCGGGCATCTTGAAAACTCAACCCTTTCTAAGTGCGCCTTTTTGTGATACTTGGAAAGGTAAGGAAACGAGAAAACTATTTGTGTGGAAAGGAGAGAAAAAGATGTTCAAGAAAATAGGAAAGAAACTGTTCACAACCCTTTCAGCAATGGCTGTTGTTTTGCTGTCTTCGCCGTTAGCCTTTGCCGCTGAGGCCCTTCCTTCCGGAGAATCCATGATTAAGGTTATCTTCACAGTTGGAGCCATGGTGGGCGCCGGATTCGCGATCGGGCTCGGGGCAATCGGAGCGGGCGCCGGTATCGGCAGCGCGTGTAGCGGAGCATGCCAGGCAGTGGGCAGGAATCCCGGGGTCCAGGGCAAAATCATGACCGTCATGCTGGTCGGTATGGCCATGGCCGAGTCCGTTTGTATTTACGCCCTTGTCGTAGCTCTCATCCTTCTGTATGCTAACCCCTACATGCGTTTCTTTTTGGGTTAATTACGGTTAAATTAACTTAAAAAATCTAACAACCGTTAGGGGGGAAAGCAAATGACAGAAGTCAAAAAAGATAAGCAGATATTCACTGTTGCAAGGGTATTCTTCCTGCTTATTGTACTCCCCTTATCCCTCATGGCGATTCTTATCGCCAATGGCATGTTTAAGTTAGGGATTACAGCAAAGGAACGGGCGGTTACTGTTCTTGATCAAAAATCACAGGAAGAAATCAAAATACGCGCCATAAACGTGGCGGACGAGGTTGCCAATTTCCTTACCGAGAGAAGGAAAGACCTGTTTGTAGCAACGATTCTGCCCGCGAGCGAGTCCGCTTACAAGCAGTTCCTCAGTGAAAACAAAAGGAATGTCTGGGTCAAGGAAAACGACAAGATAAACCAGGTCGCGGTACCTCTTTACACTGAAATGGCCTTGATCGACAAAGCGGGGAACGAGGTCATTAAAATTTCGAACGGAAGCGTGGTTCCCAAATCCAAATTATCAAAAGCCGGCAATGATTATTTTGCAAAGGCCAAAACCCTTAATAAAGGCGAGGTTTATATAGCTCCGGTGAGCGGTTTGTACGTCAACCGGTTTGAGTTTGAAAAAGGTCAGAGGTTCAACGGCACCCTGAGGCTCGCAGCCCCGATCTTCGGACAGGAGGGGCTTACGGGAGTCATCACCCTGGCCCTGGATTACAGGCACCTGGCGGGATTCACCGATCATATAATTCCGACCCAGCAGAGCTATGTGTATGAAGCGGACGCCGCAACCGGCAATTACGCCTATATGGTGGACTGGAGAGGGTTCTGTATCGCGCACCCGAACGACTATCATATAGAAGGACAGCTTGCCGACGGAACGCCTGTTCCTCCGCTTACCAAAGACAACTATGAGGAGCAGATCAAGAAAGGCCAGGAAGTCCTTGATTTCAATCTGCTGGGATTCATGGATCCGGCGCTGCCCGAAATAGCCAAACAGGCCCAGGCGGGTAATTCCGGAATAAAAGAGTACAAGTTCGGCGGCCATACCAAGTTCGTCGCCTATGCGCCCATCAAGTTCTCGGCCAAGGACATCAAGACGTTCGGCTGGATAGGAATGGGTGTTGATGTGGAGAAGTTCAATGAGTTGGCGATGGCGACCTCCAAGAACATCGAAAAGGAAGCCAAAGCCTGGTCCACAACGATAATCCTGATTCTCGGAATATCGATTATCCTGCTGTTCCTGATCTCGGCCCTGCTGGCCAGGGGTATCTCCCGGTCTATAGCGCAGGAAGTCCCGGAAGGGTCGCAGGAAGTTGTAGACTACTATGAAGATGAAGAGGACAAATAAAGTTCCTTAAAACTAAATTGGAAAAAAGGCCGGGTCCTTCCCGGCCTTTTTTATATTCCCCTTCACCTTTAAGAATTTCAAATTTCAGATCGCATTCCCCCGCTCACTCCCGACCTCGCCACAAGGCAATAAGAAAATTGATGGAAGGGATTCATATATTCATGCACTCCCCCGTTGACAGATTCTAATTGACATCCCCCGGTATAATTGTTAGTTTTTTCTGTGATCCACATTGTAAGTTTTTAAAAATGTTAATAAAATCAGGAGGTCCCAATGCAAGAAAAACTGATCCTGTGGTTTAATGAAATCGAATTGAAAGACCTCGCACAGGTCGGAGGGAAAAACTCTTCCCTGGGCGAAATGATAAGAGAACTCACCTCCAAGGGAGTCCGGATTCCCGACGGCTACGCGGTCACAGCTGCGGCTTACAGGTACCTGCTTGAGTCTGCGGGCATTACGTCCCAGATTCAGACAATCCTGTCCGACCTTGATACCCACGACATGAAGAACCTCAGCGAGCGGGGCAAAAAGATCCGCTCCCTGATCTATAGCGCGGAGCTTCCCAAGGACCTCAGGACCGAAATTATCGCCGCCTATAAAAAACTCTGTGACGAGTACGGCGAGGAAACTGACGTAGCGGTAAGGAGCTCGGCCACGGCGGAGGACCTGCCGGATGCCAGCTTCGCCGGGCAGCAGGAAACCTTTCTCAACATCCGCGGCGAGGAGGCCCTGATAGACGCCTGCAAACGCTGTTTTGCATCGTTGTTTACAGACAGGGCCATATCCTACCGCGTGGATAAAGGATTCGACCATATGGCCATCGCCCTCTCCATCGGCGTCCAGAAGATGGTCCGTTCCGATTTGGCCTCGTCGGGCGTCATCTTTTCAATCGACACCGAATCCGGGTTCAAGGATGCCATCCTGATCACGGGCGCCTATGGGCTCGGCGAAATGGTCGTTCAGGGCACTGTGAACCCGGACGAGTTTTTCGTTTTCAAGCCCACCCTGCGGAAAGGTTTCAAGCCAATAATCCAGAAGAAACTCGGGACCAAAGAAATCAAGATGATCTACGCCTCTGATGGCGGCGAGTCCACCCAGAAGGTACCGGTCCCTGAAAAGGACAGGAAAGTATTCAGCGTCAGCAACGAAGAGATACTTACCCTTGCCAAGTGGACAAATATTATCGAGGACCACTATTCCGAGAAGGCCGGCTATTATAAGCCGATGGACATTGAGTGGGGGAAGGACGGCCGGACCGGCGAGCTCTTCATCCTCCAGGCCAGGCCGGAAACAGTCCAGTCACAAAAAGATATCAACGTTCTCGAAACGTATGTCCTGCTCGAGAACAAAAAGCCCCTGGTAAGCGGGACCGCGGTCGGGTCCAAAATCGGATCGGGACCCGTTAATATCATAGAGAATGTTTCGGCCATCAAAGACTTCAAGAAGGGCCAGGTCCTCGTAACGGATATGACCGACCCCGATTGGGAGCCGATCATGAAGATAGCCGCCGCAATCGTGACCAACAAGGGCGGCAGGACCTGCCATGCGGCAATTGTCAGCCGCGAGCTGGGAGTTCCCTGTATCGTCGGTACCGGTGATGGGACAAAAGGCCTCAAGAACGCAAAAGAGGCGACCGTTTCCTGCGCCGAAGGGGAGATAGGGAACGTTTATGAAGGGCTGCTTAAGTTTGAGGTCCAGAGGATCAACCTGCAGGATATGAAAAGGCCCAAGACCAAAATCATGATGAACGTGGGCAATCCCGACATAGCTTTCAATATAGCCGGGATCCCCAACGACGGCGTCGGCCTGGCCCGGCTGGAGTTCATCATCAATAATATCCGCATCCATCCGATGGCGCTCATCCAGTTCGACAAGGTCAAGGACGATGCCATCAGGAAAGAGATCGAAACGATGACGCTGGGCTATGAGACCAAGAGCGACTTCTTCGTGGACAAACTGGCGCAGGGCGTGGCGAAGATTGCGGCGAGTTTCTACCCCAACGACGTCATTGTCAGGATGAGCGATTTCAAGAGCAACGAATACGCAAACCTGGTGGGCGGCTCGTTCTTTGAACCCGAGGAAGAGAACCCCATGATCGGCTGGAGGGGCGCTTCGCGATATTATGACCCCAAATACAAGGACGGGTTTGCCCTTGAGTGCAAGGCCATGAAAAAGGTCCGGGAGGAGATGGGGCTTAATAACGTAAAGCTTATGATCCCCTTCTGCCGCACAGTAGATGAAGGCAAACGGGTAGTTGAAGTTATGAAGGCAAACGGGATCGTCCAGGGAGACAACGGGCTGGAGCTTTACATGATGGTGGAGATCCCCAGCAATGTCGTCCTGATCGAGGAATTCGGCAAGGTATTTGACGGGTTCTCAATCGGCTCGAACGACCTCACCCAGCTTACGCTGGGCCTGGACCGCGATTCAGCGCAGGTTGCCCATATTTTTGACGAGCGCAACTCCGCAGTCCTGACCCTTGTAAAAGAGGCAATAACCAAGGCTAACAAGATGGGAAAGAAAATCGGCATCTGCGGCCAGGCGCCCAGCGATTATCCCGAGTTCGCCAGGTTCCTGGTAGAGTGCGGGATCGACAGCATGTCCCTCAATGCGGACACCGTTATCAAGACCACCCTCGATGTCCTCAAGACCGAGAAAAGCCTGGGTATCAAATAAAGATTTCAGATTTGAAATTTAAGATTAAAAGGGAGGCTGTTTCCAGCCTCCCTTTTTTATCTGAAATCTGAAATTTCAAATCTGCAAATTATTCCCGGATCTCCAAACCCGGGAAATAAAATTTCAAAATATCCTTATAAGGGGCCCCATCCCGGGCCATCATGTAGGCTCCCCATTGGCTCATGCCCACACCGTGCCCGGCCCCCTTTCCCTCAAACCGGACTGATTTACCCTTTTTCTTGATGATGAAGAGGGCGCTTTTGATCATTGCCGGGTCGACCATTGTCCGGAACTGGTTGCCGCTCAGGTACAGCTCCCTGCCGCTCCCGTGCCGGATCAATATGTTCTTCACCCTCCCCGACCTGGCCGTATCCGTTATCTCTATGTCCGATATCCTGCCCAGCTTTAAATTTTTTTTCCCGAGGACATTCCTGATCGCTTCGAGGCTCAGGGTGCATGACCAGTCCAGGTCCGCCATTTTCAGGCTGAATGCGTCCTCCCTCCCGCGCAGGTAGGGAATATCGGCATTCCAGACATTTATGGCGTCCTCTGTAATGCCGGCGCTGTTGGCGTGATAATAAACAAGGGCGGGCCGGTTGCCGCTCAGGAGGATGGCTCCCTTAGTCTGGTCGACGGCCCTGCTGGAGTTTTGAGACTCGGCATCCATGCCCCCGTAGACCTGCGTGTTTGTGGTAGAGCAGACGTCAAAGGCTTCCCGCGAGTTTTTCTCTATCTGGTAAAGCGCATAGGTCCTGGCCACAACTGCCTGGGCTTTGAGGGCTTCCTGGTCCCAGTTGCCGTTCATTTCCCGGGGGACAACCCCCTTGAGGTAACTCTCGATATCGGTAATATTAATTACATCGAGATGCTTCTGCCCGTTAACCACAATTTTTATCCTGCCCCGGTAATTTTTCCCGTTTACATTTATGGGATTGTTTCTGGAAATGAGGAGGACCCCGGTCAGCCCGGCTTCTCCGAGGCCGGCCGCCCTGAAATGCGAACCCTTCATATAAAAGCGGACCTGCTTCCCCGGCGGGATGTCGGGCATGTCTTTCTCGTGCCTGGCTGTCTGGTCCAGGCATTCGATCCTGCCCGGGGACTTCACCAGGACATCCCTGATATTGCTCTGGACCAGCACCCTTATAGCGGTCGGGCGGCTCGCTTCCGTGAGGCAATACTCAATCATGATCCTGGCGGTAATGACGCGTTCGCCCGAAGGGGACATTTCCACAAAAAGCCGGAAATGTTTCAGGGCTTCGGGATAATTCTTTTTTTCGTAAAAAATCACCCCGGAATTATAGAGGGCATCGGCGGCATAAGGGGTGCGGCTGAATTTTGAAATGATAACCGAATATTGTTCAAGGGCGGCATCGACGTTATTCATGTAGCTGCTGTAAATATCTCCCATGCGCAGGCGGGCAAGAGCACAGTTGTCCGGGTCCGGGGATTTTTCGGCAATCGCGCTGTAAGCGGCAAGGGCATCCCGGTAATTGTCTTTCCTGAGACAGCCTTCGGCATCGGAACGGAGCTTGTCAAACTCATCTGATCCGGCCGCCAGGGCCGCGGAAGGCAGGAGCAAGGCAAGGAGAAAAAAGAGGAGAAATAACTCTCGGCGGAATGTCATCTGCGGATCAATTCAAGGTTATAAACAAGCTGTAATAAGCGGAGCAGATCGTAAGCCGAGTTCTGTTCCTCCCCGGTAAAGGGGAAGCGATGGCCATTCATCTGGGACAGCAGTTGCCTGCCGCCTCAAGCGACACTACCCGAGAACTTTGGACGGGCCGCCCTCAAGCGTTCTCCTATTTGGTCTTGCTCCGGATGGGGTTTACCAAGCTTTCCCGGTCACCCGGGGAACTGGTGAGCTCTTACCTCGCCTTTTCACCCTTACCCGGCCCCTTTCAGAAAGGTCCCGGGCGGTATATTTTCTGTGGCACTTTCCTTAGGGTCGCCCCCAGTCGCCGTTAGCGACCATCCTGCCCTGTGGAGCTCGGACTTTCCTCCAGCCCCTTAAAAAGGACCGGCGGCCATCTGATCTGCTCCGCAAATATTTGTACAGTATTATTGAAAAATGGACAAGTCCAATCAGGCCGGTCAGGCCGGCGCGGACGACAGGTGGTCGTCGATGGCCTCGTTGGCAAGCTTGTCCGCCGCCGCATTTTTTTCCCGGGGTATATGCCGGATGGAGTAGCTGTCCAGGAATGATAACAGGCGCTTCGATTCCTTCGACAGTTCAGAGAGCCTGGCGTTCTTGATTTTATAGATTCCCTCCAGCTGTCTTACTACCAGCTCCGAATCAAGATAGATTTCCAGAGCGCGGTATTTCTGTTTCAGCGCCGTTTCCAGGCCCATATTGAGGGCCCTGTATTCCGCCTCATTGTTTGTGCAGACGCCGAGGAACTTCTTTCCGCAGCAGACAATCCCGCCGTCAGGCCCCCGCAGGACGACGCCGGCCCCGGCCTGGCCGGGATTGCCCCGGCTCGCCCCATCGGTGAACAGTTGGAAAGGGCCGGAACTCATTCAGGCCTTGGCGGATTCTTTTTCGACCGCGGTACTTCGTTCCGAATCCCAATACATTATCCTGCTGCAGAATGGGCATGTCATCAGGTCCAGGGTCCGCTGCAGCTCTATGTACATCTGCGGAGGCAGGTTCATGTGGCATCCGCCGCATACGCCTTTCCATACCGGCACCACGGCCCTGCCGTCGGTCCTGGACTTGATCGTCTCATATTTTTTCAGGAGTTCGGGCCTGACTTTCTTTTTCATTTCGGCGATCTTTGCCGCGAGCCCCGCCAGCTGCCCGTCTATTTTCCCGACCTGGCCTTCTATCACTGATTTTTCCTGCTCATAATTCTTTTTGACCGCTTCGTACTGGGCCTCTTCCGATTTGAGCTCCTCTTTGGCTTTTTCGATTTCATCCAGAAGGACGAGTATCTCATCCTCGATTTTGCCGTTCTTTTCCTTGGTGCTCTCTATTTCCTTGAGCATGGCCTGATATTCTTTATTGGTCTTGACCTCCAGCAGGCGCTCTTTCGTCCGCTTGATGCTTTCCTGGGCTTTTTTCAGACCGTCTTCCCGGTCCTTGTGGGCCTTATTGGCTGTCTCGAGCTTTTGCCGGCTTTCGTTCAACTTCCGGGTGCGTTCGCCGAAAACCTCGTCTAGTTCGGCCAACTTCCTGGGCAGTTCCTTCTTCCTGTGATGAAGAAGGTTTATTTCCGAGTCCAACCCCTGCAAATCTATCAAATTATTAATCTGTTCCCGCAATTTTTATTCCTCCTCGACCGCAAAAAAAAATGCACCATTTCTGGTGCATTTTTTTAGAGAATACCTCGTGAGAGGATTCCTGCTATCATTTTTTTACATATCCCGCTCATTAGTGACTCCAAAATTGGTGGGCCCACCTGGGTTCGAACCAGGGACCTACCGGTTATGAGCCGGTGGCTCTTCCAATTGAGCTATGGGCCCTCTTGCCTTTTTGTGAAAGGGTGAAGGTAATAACAAACCTCTTTTTTGTCAAGAGGTTTTGTTTGCCGCTTTCAGTTCCCGCCTTCGGGACGGGTTCCGCAACCTTCTCAGGGCGTTTGCCTCGATCTGCTTTGTCCTCTCAACCGTGATCCCCAGGTTGTCGATGCTCTCGTTGTAATCGGACCTCTCCCCGATCCCAAAACGCATTCTCAGCACTTTCTCCTCCCTGGGAGTCAGCGTGGACAGGATTTTCCTTGTCTGCTTGGCGAGGTCCATGCTGATCGCGGCATCCGAAGGCGACATGATTTTCTTGTCTTCGATGAAATCCCCGAGATGGCTGTCCTCTTCCTCCCCGATCGGAGTTTCCAGGGAGATCGGTTCCTTGGCAATCCGCAGGACTTTCCTGACCTTCTCCAGGGGGAACTCCATCTTTTCTGCGATTTCCTCCGGATTGGGCTCGCGGCCGAGTTCCTGGACAAGGTACCTCGATGTCCTGATCAGCTTGTTTATAGTCTCGATCATATGCACGGGGATCCTGATCGTCCTCGCCTGGTCCGCTATGGCCCTGGTGATCGCCTGCCTTATCCACCACGTCGCATAGGTGGAAAATTTGTAGCCCCGCTGGTATTCGAACTTGTCGACTGCCTTCATCAGGCCGATATTGCCCTCCTGGATGAGGTCCAGGAACTGCAGGCCCCTGTTGGTGTACTTCTTCGCAATACTTACAACCAGCCGCAGGTTGGCCTCGATCAATTTGCGCTTGGCCCTGTTGGCTTTGATTTCCCCGCTTTCGATGGAAGAGACGACTTTCCGCAGGCTGTTGGAGGAGATTTTCAATTCCGCGGTAATCCGCCTGATGACTTCCCTTGCCGCTTTCACCCTTGCTTCGCAGTCCTGGAGCTTGGG
>JBDKTK010000135.1:0-21418 GCA_039680225.1 Syntrophaceae bacterium | reverse complement strand
GCTTTTCGAGCTGGCCAATAACGGCACCCTCTTTCTCGACGAGGTGGCGGAACTGCCGCTCACTCTCCAGGTCAAACTTTTGCGCGCCATCCAGGACAAAGAGATCATCAGGGTCGGCGCCACCAAGGGCATATCGATCAATGTCCGCATAATCGCGGCCACCAACCGCAATCTCGCCGACATGATGAAGGCGGGGACATTCCGCGAGGACCTTTACTACCGCCTCATGGTGGTGCCCATCCATGTGGCGCCCCTGCGCGAACGCAAGGAGGACGTCCCGCTCCTCATCCGGCATTACCTGGACGAATTCAACCGGCATTTCGGTTATTCAAAAACCCTGTCGCCCTCAGTCCTTGACAAGCTTGTCAACTATAACTGGCCCGGAAACGTCCGCGAGCTCAAGAACCTGATTGAGCGCATGATCGTCATGTCCCCCGATTCTGAAATAGCCCTCGAAAGCGTGCCTGACGCCATTTACGTCCGCAAGCGCCTTCCGAAACATGGGGCGCGCCTGAAAGACGCCCTGGAAGAAACGGAACGTTACCTCATTGAGGAAACATACCGGGAGCACAAGTCGTGGAAAAAAGTGGCCGAAGTCCTCGGGGTCGACCGTACCACCGTCTTCAGAAAAGCCGTCAAATATCGTTTGACAAACCGGTAGTTGCACAATTGCATATGTTGCATACTTGCAATTGTCTTTTATAAATAATAACTTGCGCATTCATTTCAATGTTCCTTGTGCAATTCTGCACTTCCTGGAAGAGGTCCCGAAAGCGCCCTTCCGCCTTTCACGTCTGGAATTTCTGTAGAAAATCAAGCGCTTGCGTCTCGTTCGGCGCAGCTTTGCCGCTCTGGCACAGCAAATGTATTAGTCACGCGTGAGAAAACCCTTAAAACCCCGTAATCCCGGGGATTAACGGATCCGGACCGTTGAGAGTCGGGTTTGGCTCAAAATCAAGAAAGGAGTGTTAATTTTATGAGTTTGTTAGGTCCCGTCATAAAACGAGAATACGGACAGAAGCAGCCCTTTTTCCCCTTTGGGCCATTTGAAATCCGGCTCCCCTTTATACACTACCGGTTTGAGATCGCAGATTACGCCCAGGGACTGATCATGTGCGCCGAGTGCCTGGGCATCCTCCCCGTCCTCACTGAGTATCTGGGAATGCCGTTTGAAATAGCAATCACCATCGTCATCCTCAACGGTTTCCTGTACCTCTGGCACGCCCACCTCGGCGACCCCGTCGTCCCCGGGTGGATCACCCCGGCCATACCGCTCCTGCTGCTGTGGCTGAAGACTTTTCCCGAAGGCGTTCCCCGCATGCACGCCCTCATCGCGTTTGAATTTGAACTTGGCCTCTTCTCCCTGCTGCTCGGCGGAACAGGCCTGGCAAAGAAGTTTGTCGAAATCGTACCAGATGCCCTGAAAGCGGGCATCCTTCTGGGCGCCGGTGTTGCAGCGGTAAGGCTGGTTTTCGAGAAGGGGGGCCGCTTCGATCTGTTCCCCTGGACGATTACCATTGCAATCGGTTTTGCGTTTTACATCCTGTTTTCCAACCACTTCAAAGTCCTCAAAGGCAAGCACCCCGTTTTCAAATATATTTCCGACCTGGGCCTCATGCCCGCAATGCTCCTGGCCATTGTGATTGCGCCGCTCCTGGGCGAACTGCCCTGGCCGGACGTCAAATGGGGGTTCACTATTCCCCAGTTCTATGCGCTTTTTACGGATTGGACGCCTTTTTCCGACCGAATCGGCTTCCCGCCCTTCTCCATGTACCTGTCTGCCGCCCCCCTGGTTGCCGCCACTTACATCGTGCTTTTCGGTGAACTGATCCAGGCGGACGCCCTGATCGACGAGGCCCGCGAGTTCCGTCACGGGGATGAGAACATCCACTTTGACGCCAACAGGAACAATATCATCGTCGGCCTGAGGAATATCACGATGTCCATGTTCGGACCGGACCTCTCGATGTGCGGTCCCATGTGGGCGGCCATGCAGGTAGTGGAATGTGAGAGGTACAAACACGGCCAGGAGGCAATGGACAGCCTCTATGGCGGCGTCGGCTCCTTCCGCTGGGGAACATTCACGGGCTATTTCTTCTCTCCCATAGTCACCCTGGTGAAGCCGATTCTGCCGATCGCCCTTTCGCTGACAATGCTCGTTCAGGGTTATGTCGCCGTGCGCGTGGGCATCCTCAAGGCGAGGACGTTCAACGACCTGGGCGTTGCGGGCATAGTCGGCGCGGTGCTGATCTCCCGCGGAGCGGGCTACGCGTTCGGGGTAGGCATCGTCCTGTGCGCCCTGATCTACGGAAAGGACTTCTTCCGCAAGTGGCAGACTTACGACAAGGCCAAGGACCCGGTATTCAACAGCCGGATCGGCGACGAGTAAACTGCCTTTCGCAACCTTTTGATTTGAACTGATTTTGGCCGGGCCGGCGCCTTGAAAAGCGCCTGCCCGGGATAGAAACCGAGAGCCTTGAGCTCCGCACACGATACCTGCGCCCTTGACCCTGCCGGGCCGCGACGCACGGAGCGGGGCCGGCTGAAAACAGAAAGATAACTGAAAGCAACAAGGAGGTTTAAGAATCATGTCATTAAAAACACCCGAACAATACGAAGAAAGCCTTCGCAAGATGAATCTCAAGGTCTACCTGATGGGCGAACTCGTGAAGAACGTCGTCGACCATCCCATCATCAGACCTTCCATGAACTCCGTAAAAATGACGTACGCGCTGGCCCTGGACCCGCAGTACGAGGACCTGATGACCGCAACGTCATCCCTGACCGGCAAGAAGATCAACCGCTTCTGCCACCTGCACCAGAGCACCCAAGACCTGGTCAAGAAAGTAAAGATGCAGCGCCTCATGGGCCAGAAGACGGCAGCCTGCTTCCAGCGCTGCGTCGGCATGGACGCCATCAATGCAATTGACAGCGTCACATTCGAAATGGACAAGAAACTGGGGACCGAGTACCACAAGCGCTTCATCAATTTCCTGCTCAAGATGCAGGAAGAGGACTGGACCGTGGACGGCGCCATGACCGACGTCAAGGGCGACCGCGGCCTCGCCCCGAGCAAGCAGGCCGACCCCGACATGTTCTGCCGGGTGGTCGAGAAGCGCAAGGACGGCATCATCGTCAGGGGCTGCAAGGCCCACCAGACCGGCGCCGTCAACTCCCACTGGATCCTGGTGATGCCCACATCCACGATGACCAAGGATGATGCGGATTACGCCCTGTCCTTCGTGGCCCCCGCGGATGCCGAGGGCATATTCTACATCTACGGCCGCCAGTCCTGCGACACCCGCAAGCTCGAAGGCGGCGAGTTCGACATGGGCAACAAGAACTTCGGGGGCCATGAGGCCATGATGATCTTCGACGACCTGTTCGTGCCCTGGGAGAACGTCTTCATGTGCGGCGAGACCGAGTTCACCGGCGCGCTGGTGGAACGCTTCGCAGGATACCACCGCCAGAGCTACGGCGGCTGCAAGGTGGGCGTGGGCGATGTCCTGATCGGCGCTGCGGCCGTCGCGGCCGACTACAACGGCGCTAACAAGGCCTCCCACGTAAAGGACAAGCTCATTGAGATGATGCACCTCAACGAGACGCTCTATGCCTGTGGAATTGCATGCTCGGCGGAAGGCTATAAGACCGCTTCGGGCAATTACCAGATAGACATGCTGCTCGCGAACGTCTGCAAGCAGAACGTCACCCGGTTCCCGTACGAGATCGCAAGGCTAGCCGAAGACATCGCGGGCGGGCTCATGGTCACCATGCCCTCCGAGAAGGACCTGAAGCACCCGGTGGCCGGCAAGTACGTTGAGAAATACCTGCGGGCCGTGAATTCCGTCCCGACGGAGAACAGGATGAGGATCCTGCGGCTGATAGAGAACATCACGCTGGGCACCGCCGCGGTCGGCTACCGCACGGAGTCCATGCACGGCGCGGGTTCCCCCCAGGCGCAGCGCATCATGATCTCGCGGCAGGGCAATCTCGAACAGAAAAAAGCGCTGGCAAAAGATATCGCCGGCATCAAATAGGACGAATCCGTCAGCCGGGCCTCCTCCGAGGGGCCCGGCTGACATAAAAATAACAGATACGGTCCGGGAACAAAAATTATGAACCAAGCTCTCGAAACAGCAGTACAGGCGGCGCTTGATACCCGCGTCAGGCCCCTGCTCCACTCCCATAACGGGGACATCGAGCTCAAGGGGATCGAACAGGACGGCTTAGTCCGGCTGCGCCTCCTCGGGGCCTGCGCCTCGTGCATGGGGGCCCAACAGACAATCCGCGACGTCGTCGTCGCCGCTATCCGCGAATCATGCCCTTCCGTTACCGAAGTGCAAGTGGAAACGGGAGTCAGCGACGAACTCGCGGCTGAGGCCCTGCGTTTTCTCAAGGAAAGGCGCCGGAGATGAGCGTCCCGCAGGTCAGCATCCGTTTTTGCGGCGGCTGCAACCCGCGGATCGACAGGGGCCGCATCGCCCGGGAACTGCAGCGCTCGTTTGAAAGCATGGGGATGAGAGTCGTCTTCAACAGCGTCGAAGCGGACATCGTTGTCTACCTGAGCGGGTGCCTTTCAGGCTGTGCATGGAAATTCTATCCCGCCGATGTCCCGCATGTAACCGTGGCGGACCATACCGTCGACACGGCGGCAATCGAGGAGGCCCGGATCGTTCCGGAAGTGACAAGAAAGGTGAAAGAATATTATGAGCGACTGGAAACAGAAATACGCAAAAAAGATAATGACGGCGGCGGACGCTCTTAAGCAGGTCAGGGACGGCGACCGCGTTGTAGTCGGCCACGCCTGCGGGGAACCGCCGACGCTGGTCGAGGCGCTGGTGGCCCGCGGCCCCGAGCTCAAGGGGGTCGAGGTGGTGCACATGGTCGCCATGGGCCCGGCCAAGTACGCCCAGCCGGGAATGGAAGGGAGCTTCCGCCACAATTCGCTGTTTGTCGGGGCAACCACCCGCAAGGCGGTGTCCGAAGGGCGCGCGCTGCACACGCCGTGCTTCTTCTCCGAGATACCGCGGCTGTTCTCCTGGCGAATATTGCCCGTCGATGTGACCCTGATGCAGGTAACCCCGCCGGACAAGGACGGCTTCTGCAGCCTCGGCGTTTCGGTGGATTACACCCTGGCGTCGTCGCGCTCGGACAGGCTTACGATAGCGCAGGTCAACAGGAACATGCCGCGCACCTGCGGGGAGACGATCCACATGGACGAGATCGACTGCGTGGTCGAGAAGGACGAGCCCCTCATCGAGCTCAAGCCTCCCGTCATCGGCGATGTTGAGAGAGCGATCGGCGAGCATGTCGCCGGGCTCATCGAGGACGGCTCCACGCTCCAGCTGGGGATCGGCGCCATCCCCGACGCCGTCCTGCTCTTCCTGAAGAATAAGAAGGACCTGGGCATCCATACCGAGATGTTCTCCGACGGGGTTCTCGCGCTCACCGAGGCCGGGGTCGTCACCAACAGGAAGAAGACGATCAACACGGGCAAGTTCGTGGCCACCTTCCTCATGGGCACGCGCAAGTTCTACGACTTCGTCGACAACAACCCCGATGTGGTGATGAGGCCCGTCGATTACACCAACGACCCGTTCGTCATCGGGCAGCACGAGAAGATGGTCTCCATCAACTCGGCCCTCCAGGTCGACCTCATGGGACAGGCCAACGCCGAGATGATCGGCCGCAACCAGTTCAGCGGCGTCGGCGGCCAGGTGGATTTCGTCCGCGGCGCGAGCCGCTCCAAGGGCGGCAAATCCATTATCGCCCTGCCGGCGACGGCGGCGAAAGGCAAGGTGTCGCGCATCGCCTGCGAGCTCGACCGCGGCTCGGCCGTGACCACTTCCCGCAACGATATCCACTTCGTGGTGACCGAGTTCGGGACGGCAGACCTGCGGGGCAAGAGCATCCGCGAGCGGGCCAAGGCGCTCATCGGAATAGCCCACCCTGATTTTCGCCAATCTCTTGAAGTGCAGGCGAAAGAGCTTGATCTGCTTTGATATGCAATAAGCTCTTCTCCTCTCCGGCTGCGGGGAAGGAAACACACTCGCCTTCCCCGCAGCCCCCTCCCTATGGAGAGCGCGGCGGGGGCCGACTGTTTGCCCCGGCGCTTATATATGATATAAAGCGCCCAGGAGGACGCCATGCCCGTACTGACTTTTTTGCGAGACGCCCTTGATTATGCGAAAGGGCCTTATTTCAGGCATATTGGCCGCCACACAAAACACTTTTGCACCCGCGCCGCTCGCAATTCAAAAACAAATTCCCAGAAGCGCGTCTGGTTTTCCACGGCCATCTCTGCCGATGAAGCAATAGCTTCAATTGCCCGGCTGGACGACAGGCGGCCGGTGGGGCCGCTTGCCCGCTGGCAGGTGGCGCCCAAGGCAAAGCCCCGGAATTACTTGAAGGCTATCAGAATATATTTATCCGCGCTGCTCGTCTTGTGCAGCACGTTCAAAACGGAACTGCTGGAAAAAATTGGACTGTCGGAAAGCGAGTTTATGGAGCAGTGGAAAAGCATCTTCCAGTACGACGCGGCCGACCAGGCGATATTCGATAGCGTCCTCGCCCCCGCGTTTCGCGAAAAGGGGTTGGACGGACTCGTCTCTTCCACCGGCAAAGTGCTTCACGAGGCGCTTTTTGAACCGGAAAGCGCGCCGGGGACACGGCGGGACTTCAACATGGACAAGCAGGAGTTTGCGGCCCTGCAGGACCTCCTGGTCGATGACCTGGCGGCGTTCAAACGCAATCTGGAAAGGCGGGATTGATCCCATGTCAGCCGGCCTGTTTGCAGTAGATCCCGATGCACAGCAATACATAATTGAACACTGCCGGGGCGCCGTGACGATCGTGCTTGATTTCCAGCCCATGATGGGCGGTGGGTGAAAAAGCCCGGCCGCGCGGGACGTGGCGGGAAGTTATGTGCCCAGGCTGCTGTCAGGTCCGCCTGCCGGAGGCCATCAATTCATGGACTTGCAGGAAGGCAAGGTCAGGATATTCTATCCCGCCCGGCTCACGGCCAAGCCCTTCGGGGACCGGATCCGCATCACCCTGAAAAAGTTCCTGTTCCTGAATTGGCTTGAGCTGGAGGGGGCCCGCGCCATAGTGTCCGCGCCTGCCGACGAATAGGGGAACTGGAAAGCTTTCGGGCTACAGGATAGTGCGGTCCTGCTCCCCGGTCCCTTGCGGTCCGTCCCCGCTGCCCCACGCCCAGGCAAACACGACGGATATAACCCCCAGCGCCGCGATAACCATGAAAACCGCCCCGCGAAACGTCCAGAAATCCGCCGGGTCCGCGATGAGACGGTCGTAAGCGACCCAGGGGATGCCGGCGCCTGCCAGGGCCAGCAGGGCCGCAAGGCGGGCGTTCCCCCCGATTCCCTTCAAACAGTTCCCGGTCTTCAGATGCGGAATTTCCCTCAATTCCGGCACCCCTGTGAGTTTTTTTTGATTTTATAAACGAATCCGGAAAGTTCTGAAATCAGGGATACCCTGAATTTTCCCAAAAGTTTTCTTATTTTTGGAATTGATGGAGAAAACGTTATGGCAGGTGAAACTTAAATTCCATGTTGCAGTCGGACCGGAGCAATGGCTCTCAGGCCCGGGCGGCAATCAGTCCTGCTTCGTCCGTTTCCGCTCCTCTATTTTTGCCAGCAGGTATTTGTTTATTTCCTCAAGCATGGCAGTTCGTTCCCGCACCTTGTCTTCAAATTCGATTTTTGACTTTTGCAGGGCATCTTCCGCCTGTTTGCGATCCGTTATATTTACCCCAATGCCCGCAATATAGCGCAGTCCCGTCGGTCCGGTCAGAGGGAATTTGAAATTCCACCAGTAATGGCGGCTCCCGTCGGGATTAACGACCTCCTCCGTCATCTCCATTGCGCTGTCCGCCGCCAGGACGGCTAAATCGTTTTTACGGAACTGCTCGGCGACTTCCCGTGGCCAGAGGTCGAAATCCGTTTTACCCAGTCGGTCTTCCTTCCGCACGCCCAGGCTTTTTTCGTAAGTCCCGCTCAGATAAACATAGCGGCCCTGCTCGTCCTTGATCCAGGCGCTCGCAGGGCTGTTTTCCATAAAAATCCTGAACCGCTCTTCGCTTTCCTTCAGGGCCTCCTCAGCCCTGGCCCTTTCAAGGCGCAGGAAAACGCGGCTGGACACGTCGCGAAGCAAATCCACATCGTCGGCATGCCAGTCGCGGGGCCGAAAATCGGCAATAACGAGCAGAATTTTCCATTCAGAGTACCGGCTGAAGGGCACTATGATAAAGGAACGAATCCTGATGTCACGGAATACTTCCGGATTGTTGCGCCGGTCAGCTTCCGTATCCCGGATTATGAATGTCTCGCCATTGAGCAGGGCGCTGTAAAATTCTGCCCGCACATAATCGGAGAGACGAATAAAATCGGGCAGGCGCGGCACGCCCTCAGCGCGCCAGATGTATTTCAGCCGGCCCGTGTTGCTTACCGGATCGACTTCCGTAAAGAAAACGAAGGAAACCTCAAGAAAGGCCCCGATTTTTGCGCCTACGGATTGCATTATTTCATCGAATGACGTGAGGTTGACGAGGGTGTCCTGAATATCCGCCACGAAGGCGAGGTTCGCCTCAGCGCGCTTGCGCCTTGTTATATCGCGGATGGTGCCGTCGCGGTAAAGCGGCCGGCCGGAGCTGTCTCTGATCAGAAACATGCGGTTGGAGAACCAGCGGTACTCGCCCATCTTGAAATAACGGCCTTCCGCCTCTTCTTTTCCGCTCACTTCCAGACTTGCCAGCTTCGCCTTCATCTCCGCCATATCATCCGGGTGAATCAAAGCTAAAATTGCTTCGGCGCCCAGCTCCATTATCATATCTGCTGAATACCCGAGCACCGCCTCGCAAGAGGGGCTGACGTACTCGTAACGGCGCGTCTGCAGGTTCAATCGGTAAATGACGTCACGGGAACTATCCAGGACCGAGCGCAAATTTGCATCGGCCTTGCGCAACTCTTCTTCCATCCGCTTGCGCCTGGTTATATCTTCAACAGCCGCAATGATCCTGGCCCCTTTGTCCGGTCCGCCCTGGAAGGCAGAGACCTGCACGCGCACCCAGATTATGGACTTATCGGCATGAACAAAACGCAGATCACATAAAAATGACCGGGATTCGCCGCTCACCAGGCGCCCGGACTCGGCAAAGTACATTGCCTGATCGTCCGGGTGGACGATCTGCCTGCTTCCCATTGTCAATAACTTCTCGCGGCTGTAGCCCGTGATCTCACAGAACCTGTTGTTGACGGCCAGATAATTCCGGTCGGGATCAGCTATCACCATGCCTGCAGCCGCATTGTCAAAAGAATTACGGAAAATGTCCTCGCCGGCCAGGGAATCTCCGGCCTGCCCGCGTTTATTTATTTTCGCCCTTTTTTCGCAGCCTGCTTTTTTAAGAATGGAATTATTCGAAATCTTCTTCATTATCAAAAAATATTTACTGCTGTGGAATCAGCATATATTCCAGAGAAGACAGCAAGTTTCAGGTTAAAACTCTGAGCAAAACATCCTCAAAAAAACAAAAGGGGGGCGCGCCTTAACGCGTCCCCCCTTATTAATCATGGTAGGCGGTACTGGATTTGAACCAGTGACTTCTACCGTGTGAAGGTAGCACTCTCCCGCTGAGTTAACCGCCCTTGAAACAGCTAAGCTATACTTCATGGGTGCCCAATTTTCAAGGGAAAAAGCCTCCGTCCGAACGACAATATGTCCCCCTTACCCCTAAATACCCTTTGACATTAATATTTTATTTTTCCTAATCTAACACGAATGTAACGGAAGGCGCCTATGATACCGCTCAGGGACAACATACCGTCGGCCAGTTTCCCGGCCGTCAACTATACGATCATAGCCTTGAACTGCGCCGTTTTTATTTTTGAGATGCTTTACCCCGGAAACCTGAACGTGCTTATAATGCAGTAAGGGCTCGTGCCCGCAAAGTTCAGCGTTTCCGGTTTTGCAGCCCATTTTTCTTTCGGGGAGAATGCGGTTTCGCTGGTGTCATTCATGTTCCTGCACGGCGGTTTCCTCCATTTAATCGGGAACATGTGGTTCCTTTACATTTTCGGGGACAATGTCGAAGACCGGCTCGGGTCCGTAAGATACCTGATTTTTTACCTCCTTTGCGGCTGGGCCTCCGGCCTGTTCCATGTGATCACGAACCTCCATTCGGAGATGCCGACAATCGGGGCAAGCGGCGCCGTGGCCGGTGTAATGGGCGCATACCTGATCAGTTTCAGCCGATCCAGGATCATCACCCTGGTCCCGATCCTTTTCATCCCGTATTTCCTGGAGATACCGAGCCCCTATTTCCTCGGTTTCTGGGTGTTTTTCCAGTTCCTGAGCGCGGCAATTACGGATTCGAGCACGAGCGGCATCGCCTGGTGGGCCCATATCGGCGGGTTCGGGGCGGGCATTGTCTTCCTTAAAATGTTCCTCCTCATACCGGAATCGGGGGTGTCGCGCCGCGTCCGCGAGGCCACAATGCGGCAGACCTCGCCCCGCCTCCACGTCACAAGAGGGCTTGATTACGGGGAGGGTTTCGACAGTTACGGGACTATTACCATAACCCCGGAAGAGGCCCGTGCGGGGACGAGCAAACTCATCAGCATAAAAAACGGTTCGCAAAGCAGGACTTTTTCAGTTAAGATTCCTCCCGGAACCGGCGGAAACACCGTTTTAAGGCTTGCCGGACTGGGGAAAAAGCGCGAAGGAGAAACGGGCGATTTTTATTTGAAAGTCATGGTTTTCCCCCTGAGTTAATCGAGTGTTTGTTCCTGTCTTTCTGTTATTTTACGCCCCCTGCGAAGCTTCTAAAAACCTTGACAAAACATAACCGCCTATGCTAATTCGCCATCGGTTTTAAGCATGTGTTCTTTTTTGCTGCAAAATGGTTTTTATTTTGCCCAACTAATTATAAGGAGATGAGATGATGTTTAAGAGATCCACATTAACAGCATGCGTTTTTGCGATCTTAACCCTCCTCGTTGCAACGCCGCTTCTGGCAAGCGAGGCGGACCTGGTGATCCCCGAGCTGAACGCAGATCAAAAAACCCTCTTCTATATAGGGTTTCTTGTTTGCTTCCTCGGCATGATCTTCGGTCTGATGATGTACAAAAAGGTTAAAGGTCTTGCCGCCCACAAATCAATGCTCGACGTGGCGGAAATCATTTTTCAAACCTGTTCGACGTACCTGATCCAACAGGGCAAATTCCTTTTGATCCTTTTTGCTTTCATCGCGGTATGTATTTTCTATTACTTTGGCGTACTTTCCCAAATGAGCTTGGGCAATGTGATCCTGATCCTCTGCTGGACGGTCGTAGGTATCCTCGGTTCATACGGGGTGGCCTGGTTCGGAATCAGGATGAATACCCTGGCCAACAGCCGCATGGCATTTGCATCGCTGGAAGGCAAGCCAATAAAGCTCCTTGACATTCCCCTTACCGCAGGAATGAGCATCGGCGTCCTCCTGGTCTGCGTAGAGCTGATCATGATGCTGGTCATCCTGGTTTTCATGCCCCGCGACGTGGCCGGCGCTGCATTCATCGGTTTTGCCATCGGTGAATCCCTCGGCGCATCCGCCCTCAGAATCTGCGGCGGTATCTTCACAAAAATCGCCGATATCGGCTCCGACCTTATGAAAATAGTCTTCACAATTAAAGAAGACGATCCCCGCAACCCGGGCGTCATCGCCGACTGTACCGGCGACAACGCGGGCGACAGCGTTGGCCCCACCGCCGACGGTTTCGAGACTTACGGTGTTACAGGCGTCGCGCTGATCAGCTTCATCGTCCTGGCGGCCCTGCCCCAGTACCAGGCCGAACTGCTTGTCTGGATTTTCGTCATGAGAGTCCTGTTGGTCGTGACCTCTATCGGCTCTTACTACATCAATAAGATGTTTACCGGCGCCATGCTGGGAAGCAAGGAAAAAGTGAACTTCGAAGGCCCCTTGACCTCCCTGGTCTGGATTGCTTCTTTGCTTTCAATTGTCATGACTTTCGCAGTCAGCAAATGGCAGCTTGGCCACCTTCCCAATGAATTGTGGTTCAAGCTCTCTATTATCATCAGCTGCGGCACGCTTGCAGCAGCCCTGATTCCCGAGCTTGTCAAGGTCTTCACGAGTTCCAACTCCCGCCACTGCCGCGAGGTTGTTACAGCGGCAAGGGAAGGAGGAGCTTCTCTTGACATACTGTCCGGTATCGTTGCCGGTAATTTCAGCGCTTTCTGGCTTGGAATGTCCCTGTTCGCGTTGATGTTCATCGCTTATTTCACAAGCACATTTGGACTTTCCGAGTTCATGCAGTATTCGTCGGTTTTTGCCTTCGGTCTGGTTGCCTTCGGTATGCTGGGCATGGGGCCCGTCACAATCGCGGTCGACAGCTACGGTCCGGTTACAGACAATGCCCAGTCCATTTATGAGCTTTCACTTATCGAAGCCATTCCCAATGTTGAAAAAGAAATCGAGAAGGATTTCGGTTTCAAACCCAGAATGGATGTAGCCAAGTCGTACCTCGAAGAGAACGACAGCTGCGGAAACACTTTCAAAGCGACTGCGAAGCCGGTCCTTATCGGAACCGCCGTCGTCGGCGCCACGACAATGATTTTCTCGCTGATCCTTCTTCTTAAGAAGTCCCTGGGAATTCAGCCCGAGATGATTCTTAACCTGCTCAATCCCTATACGCTGCTCGGATTCCTGTGCGGCGGTTCGGTTATTTACTGGTTCTGCGGCGCATCTACCCAGGCCGTCGTTACCGGGTCCTACAGGGCCGTCCAGTACATCAAGGAGAATATCAAGCTTGATGAATCGGCCAGTATGAGCGCTTCCATTGATAATTCCAAGGAAGTCGTCAAGATTTGTACAATCTATGCCCAGAAGGGTATGTGGAATATCTTTATCGGGATCTTCTGCTTCGCCCTGGCGTTTGCATTCCTGTCGGCTCCTGTTTTTTCGAATGACTCGGCAGCGTTCTTCATTTCCTATCTGATCGCGATCGCAGTATTCGGTCTGTTCCAGGCCTTCTACATGGCGAATGCCGGCGGTTGCTGGGACAACGCCAAGAAGGTCGTCGAAGTTGACCTGAAGGAGAAAGGGACGCCCCTGCACGCAGCCGCCGTTGTCGGCGACACTGTCGGCGACCCCTATAAGGACACTTCTTCGGTTTCACTGAACCCGATCATCAAATTCACGACCCTGTTCGGGCTTCTGGCAATGGAAATCGCGATTGCCCCGGGCATGAAGTCATCGGCCCTGTGGATCGGCGGAGTTTTCCTCCTTATCGCGATGTTCTTCGTTTACAGATCATTCTACGGCATGCGCATCCCTACTGAAGCTGCGCTGGCTGAAGAATCCGCAAAGAAAGTAGCGTAATATAGTTTACGATTTAATTTGAAAAAAAAGGGGAGCCTTTCGGGCTCCCCTTTTTTTATTGATTCATGCAGTTCAGGCAAGTATTATCCGCCCATGCAGGATCAGTTTTCGCAAAATCAGGAAATCGAGTGGTCGACGGTTTTTGTGGCCCAGGGGATGGCGCAGGCAAGCATTATTTCAGGAAGGCTCGAGACCGAAGACATTCCGGTAAAACTCAGGTACGAAGCCGCAGGCCGGATTTACGCCCTGACGGTCGACGGACTGGGTGAAGTCAGGGTCCAGGTCCCCGCTCATCTTATGGAAAAGGCGCGCCGCATCCTGATGGATATTTACAGGGATGACGAAATCCCCTGGGAAGAATCCTGATCAGCCGCCGATTTCCGACATTGCCTTTGCGCACTTCCTCAGCGGCGGCCTGCCCTTTATCAACCTGGTGTGCGCAGGTTTTTTCGCAATCGCCAGCGAGATAAGTTTCTGCAGATCTTCGTCGCTGCACCCGGCCCTCAGGGGTCCTTTCAGGTCAATTTCCTCGTCCGAGAAGAGGCAGGCCCTCAGATGCCCCTCTGCCGTGAGGCGCAGCCTGTTGCACGAAGAGCATATGTGGTCGGAAATGGAGCTGATGAAACCCAGTTCCCCCGCAGCCCCTTTGATCCTGAACATTTTTGCGGGACCGTCGGCCCGGCCGCGTCCAATTATTTCCTCCAGCTCGTAGACTTCCCTGATCCTCTCCTCAACCAGCTCGTTGGGCAGGAAGCCGTTCTCAAAATCGGCCTTAGATTTTTCAAACGGCATGAGTTCTATGAACCGGACCTGGTATGGCAGGTTTATGGTATGTCTCGCAAAATTCAGGACCTCTTCCTCGTTGACGCCTTTCAAAGGCACCATATTAATCTTGATGGGATGAAGCCCCGCCTTGTGCGCGGCGGCAATCCCGTCCATAACCTTTTTCAGGTCCCCGCCCCGGGTTATTTCCGCATACCGCTCGGGCCTCAATGAATCGAGGCTCACGTTAACGCGGCGGACCCCGGCATCGCGCAGGTCCCGGGCCATTTCTCCGAGGAGCATGCCGTTAGTCGTTATAGAAGTGTCTATAATCCCGGGCATGGCGGAAATGCAGCCCAGGAACTGGATAAGGCCCCTTCTGACGAGCGGCTCGCCCCCGGTAACCCGCACCTTTACAATCCCCAGCCGGACCGCCGCCCTGACGACCCTGAGAATTTCTTCATAACGCAGGATGTCATCATGGCCGAGAAGGGAAACCCCTTCCTTGGGCATGCAGTACACGCATCTCAGGTTGCACCTGTCCGTAACGGAGATCCGCAGATAATTTATTTCCCTGTTGTGACTGTCTATCATGTCCGGTCGGAAGCTCCGGTATTTTGCGCCTTGAATTTTTTGCTGCCTTCGTACAGTTCATACTCGAGCAGCCGGCATTCTATGTTGCTGTTGAAGAATTTCATTTTTCTGCTGGTCTTGAGACC
The DNA here is from genome assembly GCA_039680225.1 of Syntrophaceae bacterium. Classification (GTDB taxonomy): domain Bacteria; phylum Desulfobacterota; class Syntrophia; order Syntrophales; family UBA4778; genus JBDKTK01. The sequence continues at coordinate 6,544 of JBDKTK010000135.1, read as the reverse complement.
GACTTTCTTGGCCAGGTCGGGATTCCCGGTGAAAACGTACCCCGTGTAACCGCCGCCCTTTTGCTTAAAGAAATCGCCGATGCCTTTATATGTTTCTTCCAGGCGGGCCTTGTCCCCCATCCTCTCGCCGTATTCAGGGTTCATAACGATCACGCCGCCGCCGGCGGGCAGAAGCGTTTCGCGGAAGTCGCATAAACCGAAATCGATCAGGTGATCAACCCCCGCTGTTTTTGCGTTCTTGCGGGAGGCCGCTACCGCCTTGCGGTCGATGTCCGTCGCGACGATCTTCCCTGGAAAAGTCCTGGCTGATTCCACTCTTGTCTTGGCTCTCAGGTCCCGCCACAGCTCTTCAGGGAAGCCTTTCAGGTGCATGAAGCCGAAATTGCTGCGCAGCAGTCCGGGGGCCCTGTTCAAAGCGTACAGGGCGGCTTCAATGGCAATTGTCCCGCTCCCGCACATCGGGTTTATGAAATTGCCTGTCCGGTCCCATTTGCCCGCCATTATGATTGCCGCGGCAAGAGTCTCCTGAAGGGGGGCCATAAACGGGATTTTCCTGTATCCCCTTTTCTGAAGGGATTCACCCGAAGTGTCTATATAAACCCGGCAGAAGTCATCGACCCAGTAAATATACAGGACAACCCCTCTGCGCTCCGGCCCGGAATCAGGGCGGCGGCCAAGTTTAATGACTAATCTGTCAACAACTGCGTCCTTGACCTTCTGGTTTACGAATCGATCGTCCCTGACATTCGGGTTCTGGACGGAGGAATCCACGCAGAGGTATTCATGGGGGTCGATGACATCTTCCCACTTGATCTTTTTAATGCCCTGGTACAATGCGGACGGGTCGCTTGCCGGGAATCCCGCCATTTCGTAAAGGACGTGGCCGCCGGTCCTCAGCTTCAGATTGAGGATCATGGCATCGGCAAGAGCGCCCTTTGTTTCAACGCTGGCAACGGTTTCCGATAATACAGGGAATCCGAGCCCGGAGAGTTCCTGTTTGACGAAAACAGGGAGCTCCTTGGCGCATGTAATCAATAATCTGCTCTTCTTATCAAAAACCGACAATTTCCGGCCGCATGCCTTCCTTTTAAAATCAGGCCGAATTAATAGTCCAAATCTGTAATGATTTCAATATATTTTTTATTTAGGCCCCAATTCCCCGATTCTTTTCATTTGACAGGCGATGTATGTTTTTAGTACTTGAACTCGATAATTCACCCGGTCACGGCACCGGATGAATGCTGTCGATTTGGAGGCAATTTTGAATATAGACAGGATCGCTATAATCGGACCGGGCAGGCTGGGGACCGCTTTTGCATATAAGTTCGGCAGGGACGGCAAAAAGATCACTCTTTACTACCACGATATGGACCTTTGCCGGGAGATAAACAGGGACCATCTAAATCCCAAGCACCTTACAAAAGACCTCGAGAAATATTTCGGCGGCATGGACAACGTGCCCCGCCTGGCTGCCGACACCGACGCCACCAACGACCTCGAGCGGGTGGTGATGGAAAATGATTACATCCTGCTTGCCATAACAATGCCGGGGCTGCCGGAAATACTCAATTACCTCAAGCCGTTCATCGCCCGCAAAAAAAGCTCCACCTGCATAATCTCGCCCATCAAGGGGCTTGCCTCCGATGAAAAGACGAAGGAGCTCATAACTCCCTCCCAGATGATCAATATCAACATGTATAATATCGCCCATAAATACGAGGTGGTGTGCATGGGCGGGCCTTTCTTCGACATGGACATCGCCCTGGGCAGGCCCGTCTGCCTCACCATTGCGGGTAACAGGTCCATATGCAAAAAGGTCCGGACGGGGATACTCAAGTGCAACCGCCGGGAACTGACGTCATATTACAACTTCGACATAGTGGGCGTGGAATCCTGCGGAGCGCTGAAAAACGTTGTCGCCAACCTCAAGGGGGTGACCGACAGCCTGCATGTCGGGGATTCCATCCCCGGCACCCTGTTCGCCCGCTCCGGGGTGGAGATCCGGTCCCTGACGATGCTGCTGGGGGGCAGTTTCCAGGCATTTCACAGCCAAGCGGGGGTCGGGGACCTCTACGTGACGATCTCTTCGGAAGCCAGCAAGAATTACAGGTACGGCAAAATGTTTTATGAGATGTACAACGGCAACCCGATTGAGACCAATCACCACGTCCTGGACGGGATCGACGGCACGCCCGAGGGCCCTAACACCATCCGGAACGTCAACCGCTTCCTGGAAAAGAAAAACATGTACAGCCCGCTGTTCAGCGCCGCTTACAGGATCTTCAACGAGTTCAGCAATAAGAAGGAAATCGAGGAAGTAATAATCCAGGCCTGCCAGTTCGATCGCAGGACAAAAGAATATATAGGGCCCTTCTCCCGCATCCTGTACAAGATCATGCCGAACCTCTGGTACAGGAGGGACCGGGGCCTGCTCTCCAAATTGTAATTATTCGTTTGCAGGGGCGCATGGCAAGACGCCCCTGCAGCCCAAGCCCTTACAAACAGGTCAGCTTTTTGATCGTCAGCTTCTGATCGAGATGTTCATTGGCTTTCGCGAGTCTTTCTTCCGACGCATAGACCGCTATGCCGGGCTCCCGGGCCCCGGAAGTCCGAGCCGGCAAAAGCACGCGGCGCCCGGCCTCCAGGACGGCTTCCCTGTCGCATTCGAGGACGCCCAACCGGAACTTCTCCCGGCCCTCGTCCGTAAGCCCTGCAAATTTCCTGACCATGGAAACGTATCCCTTCGTGGACGGGTCCATGGGCCTGTCGAGCGCGCCGATTGTGCCGATGACGGCTTTTTCGAGCTCCTCGCCGGCAATCCTGCCATCGGAAATAACATTCATGGCGCCTTCGTATACCCGGAGGGTTTCGAGCAGGTGCGGGTCGCGATAGGACAGGAAGGCAAAATGGCCGGCCAGGGGGTCATAAGACGACATCCCGCCGTAAGCCCCTCCGAGGACCCGGATGTTTTTGTACAGGTACTCGCTGGAAAGGATGCGGCACAGGACCATGAACTGCGGCGCAAACTCGCCGTAATAGGCAGGCGCGGCATAGGCCTGCGCAACGTAACAGACCTGGGCGGGAATGGCGATGCCCTCGCGGGGCGACCGCCCCGGGCAAAAACCGGCCGGAGCAGCCATATCAGGACTGCCCGCGGGCATCCTGGAAATGAACCCGGCAAGCTCGTCCCCCATTATTTTCAGGGCGTCATCATCACCCGTAATATTAACAAAAAGCCTGCCGCGGCGGAAAATGCGTTTCTGCAGCGCGCCCGCCGATCCGGCAACCCAGTCCTTCTTTTTTTCATAACTCTCGGCAATTTCATTCTGGAAACAGAGCTGGGACCTGCCGTTCCATTGCTCTTCGCGGCAGGCGGGAACCGAGATCCCTGCCGCGGCGGTCCGCCTCGCAAATATGTGACCGCCGGGGATTACCGAGGCCTGGAGCTTGTTGCGGGATTCCAGGATGATGTCCCTGATCCTGCCCTCGTCCGAGAGGTCTCCCTCAAGCAGGAGGTCGCCCAGGAGTTTCACCGCCTCCGGTATGTCCCGGTGGAGCATTCTCAGGCGGAAGACCATCTTCTGCCAGTTGCCCGTGCCCTCCGCATTGAGGCCCGCAGCCAGTGAATAGCCGATCCCGCCCGTCTTGAGCGTTTTCCTTTTGGCGGTCTGAAGGTAATCAAGGCCGGCCGCGCCCATACCCGTCCTGAGTTTCCCGATAACGGGCAAAATCATCTGCCCGGGATCATCGAGATCGCTCACGTCAAAAGCCAGGTCGAGATAGGCGACGCCGTTTGCAAAAATTTCGTGCGAATACACCGGGACGCCGTCCAGCCTTGCCTCGCTTGCGGGGATCCGGTCAATCTGCGTCGGGATCTCCGTCCGTTTAAGACGCGGAAGAGTGGCCAGCGCCCCGGGCGAGTCCGGCTCCGCCTGCACTTTTTTGAGCCGTACGGCATTGTCCCTGATTTCCTCAAGGTCCCGCCTGCTCAGCCCGGCCTTTTCCCCGGCCATCTGTTCCTTCAGGGCCCTGTCCATTTCTTCTATGAAAGAGGCGCTGGGCTCGAGAACGGACAGCACCCGGTGGGGATTGTCCACGAACCATTTCTGCACGAAACGCTGGAACAGCCCGGGGTCCCCGGCCCACTGCCTGCGGAGTTTTTCGATAGTCTCGGGGAATTTGAGGCCGGCCAGGGGATCGCCGCCGTAGAGCCATGTATGGTATGCCCTCTGCATTAAGACTATTGAATAGGGGAACTGGGTCCGCAATATCTCCCTGCCGCGGAACTCAATCTGGTGCAGGGACCCTTCGATCAGTTCCGGGTCGAGTCCCTCCTGCGCCGTCTTCTTCAGGACATCCAGGACGGTATTTTCAATTTTTTCGGCGTTGCCGGAAGCGCAGCCCCTGAGACCCACCGCGAAGGCGATCTGCCTCAAATCGTCTTCCATTCCGGTCACCGGCGTCAGGTCCTGCCCCAGGCCCGAATCTATCAGCGCCTTGCGCAGCGGCCCGGCCGCATTCCCGACCAGCGCCTCGCTGAGCACCCGCAGGAGGATCACGGATTCATAGTCGGTATTCTCCATCATCATCCAGCCTGCATTGACCATCGTCTTATTTTCCATGTCCTGGACGGCAGCGGGATAGTATCCGGAAACCCTGCGCGGTGAGGAAAGTCTCGGCTGAAGCCCGATGCCGGAATCAACTGCGACCCGCTCGAAATCCGCGAGGACCCCGCCGAGAAATTCCAGGTGCTCTTCCGTCCTTATGCTGCCGTAAAGGAAGAACCTCGCATTGGAAGGGGAATAGAAGGCGCGGTGAAAACTTTTCAGCTGCTCGTAAGTGAGCTGCGGTATGGCCTGGGGGTTCCCCCCCGAATCAAAGCGGTAGATCGTATCGGGGTAGAGGCTCTCCTGGAGGGACTTGTACATGAGCGTATCGGGAGAGGAATAGGCCCCCCTCATTTCATTGAAAACGATACCGGAAACGATAAGATCGCTCGCGAGATCGCCGGGGTCGGCAAGTTCGTAATGGCGCCCTTCCTGGTAAAATGTCTCCGGCAGGAGTCTCGGCCTCAGTACGAGGTCCGAATAGACCCGGGCCAGGTTGAAGAAATCCGCCTTGACCTGGCTTGATACCGGGTAGACTGTCTTATCGGGATAGGTAAAGGCGTTGATGAAGGTCTGCAGCGTGCCCTTGGCCAGTTCATTGAAGGCGTCCTTCACAGGATACCTCTCCGATCCGGCAAGGACCGAATGCTCCAGGATGTGGGCCACGCCCGTCGAATCCCGGGGAGGCGTCCGGAACCCCACGGAAAAAAGGTTTTCCGGGTCGTCACAATAAAGGTGCAGGATTTCGGCCCCCGTCCTGTCATGCTTGATCTGCAACGCGGTGACCCTGATGGATGGAATTTCCTCCACGCTCGTTACAGTAAAGCCGTTATATTTATCTCCGGATTTCATTACAGCGCTTTTTTTCAGCATCCGGCCTGCTCCTTTCTCAAAAAATTTTTACCATAGTAATGACGGATCCGGGAAAAGTCAAAACGAACTCGCAGGCATAATCCTGCCCGGCCCGCAACGACCCGATTTATGATTGAAGCATGCCGGATAAGGTGGTATTAGTCCTTGATTTGAAAAAAACAGTCTCGAGGTGTCTTTTATGACTTCTGCAAGACAATTCAACAACTTGCTTGTAACAGGGGGTTGCGGTTTTATTGGCAGCAATTTGATCATGTACCTGCTGTATAAGTCCGGGTTCCGCGGGAAAATAATAAACGTCGACAAGTTGACCTATGCCGGAAACCCCTTGAGCCTCAAGGGACTGGAACAGGAATTCCCCGGCCGGTATTTTTTTGTCCGGGCCGATATCTGCGACCAGGAAGCCCTGGACAGAATATTCTCCGAATACGAAATTGACGCTGTGTGCCACCTCGCTGCCGAATCTCATGTCGACAGGTCGATCAAGAAACCCGCCGAATTCATTTTCACCAATATCGTGGGCACTTTCAACCTGCTCGAAGCAGCGCGGGCCCGCAATACTTTCAGCCTATTCCACCACGTGAGCACGGACGAGGTTTACGGCAGCCTCGGCCCGGAGGGGCTTTTCAAGGAAACCACACCCTATCACCCCAACAGCCCCTACTCCGCCTCCAAGGCGTCGTCCGACCATCTGGTCCGGGCCTACCACGAGACATACGGGCTTCCCGTGACAGTCTCCAACTGCTCCAATAATTACGGCCCCTACCAGTTTCCCGAGAAGCTCATCCCGCTGATGATCCTTAACGGGGCCCAGGGCAAGCCCCTGCCCGTCTACGGCGACGGGAAGAACGTCAGGGACTGGCTTTACGTTGAGGACCACTGCAGCGCGATCTGGACAATCATGCAAAAGGGCCGCGCGGGAGAGACTTACAACATCGGAGGAAACTCCGAGGTGGAAAATATCGCCGTGGTCAACACAATATGCAGGATCCTGGATGAAGCCCTCCGGCCGCGCCGAAGCTGCCGGGAACTGATCACTTTTGTCAAGGACAGGCCCGGCCACGACT
>JBDKTK010000134.1:0-1579 GCA_039680225.1 Syntrophaceae bacterium | reverse complement strand
CGATCCTCCTGGCCGCGATCATCGGTGTTCCAGTCGGCATTTTGGCCGGATACCGGGGCGGCTGGGTGGACCAGGTGATTTCGCGGATCGTCGATACGATCATGTCCTTTCCCACCCTGTTGGTCGGCATTCTGGTCGTGGCAGCCGTGGGCTCCGGGCTCTCCAAGGTCGCGGTGGCCATCGGCGTGGCCTTTGTCCCCCGCTTCATCCGGCTGGCCCGGGGGGCGACGCTGGCGATCAAGCAGAAGGGGTATGTCCTGTCGGCCAAGAGCATCGGCGCCAGCGATGCCCGCATCATCTTCGTCCATTGTCTGCCCAACATCCTCGGCGACCTGACCGTGATGGCAACCCTGTGGGTGGCCGTCGCCATCCGCGTGGAGGCGAGTTTGAGCTTCCTGGGGATCGGCGTACAGCCGCCTATGGCCTCCTGGGGAGCGATGGTCGGCACCGGCGTCGACAACCTGTTCACGGCACCCTGGATATCCCTCTTCCCGGGCCTGGCGATCCGGCTGGCACTCTTTTCCTTCCCCCGGCTGGGCGATGGAATCCGGGACGTGGTGGATCCGAAACTTTCTTCCTGAGGTTTCGAGATCCTCCGACGATCTTCCTGGTGAAGTGGGGTGAGAGGAGATCGTTCCTTCAAGGCTGACATGATCATCCCATGTGCAGCTCCGGCCTGGATCGCTGCAACTTGTTGCGTGCCGCCCCGTATCCGGCATAACGGTGTCGGTGCGCAACAGGTGCAGCGGTCCATGGTGTTGCCTTCAGCTCCGGGAACGGTTTTTGTTCCCGGGGCGGGCGTGACCCTCCGGTCCGCTTTTCATGGAAGCGGTCGTTCTCTGGCTGCCGGCAGACAGACACTGAAAACGCTTCCCCGGTCTTGCCCGCTGTCCCTCCGTCCGAATCTACCATGCTGTCTCACGATCCCCCTGCACCGTAACGAGGCCCAATCCGATTCCCATGCCCTCTTTGGTGGCGAAGAAAGGCTCGAAAATCTGTTGCTGCCTTTCGGCCCATGCCGCACCCCGTGTCGGACCCTGAAGGTGTATTCTCCCGGAGGAATGTGCTCCCGGGAGAATTCCCCGTCCAATACGATCAGGGAAAGCCCGAATCGCGGTTACCCCCAGAAACCGTGACGTCTCGATCAACTCTTCCGCCGAGAGAATGGGAACGGCTTCTTCTCCCTGCCTGACAAACAGGATCATGCGCTTTTGCATCGCGAACCTCCGTTGTGTGTGAGCTTGAATGCCGGAAAGCCCAACGGCTTCCTGGCATTCTGGAAGGATTTGGTTGAGAACTCGACAGCGTGGAGGGCTTCTGGGACAGGGCGTCAGGCCAAAAAAAACCAGAGCAAATATGCCCTGGGGATTGCACCCTGATTCGTTTGGTCCCTGGCTGGCCTGCCCGCTATTTCCACGTACCGGCACACCGAACGGCATCAGGCAGGTCTTTTGACTTGCGGATCGCTCTACTCTCCGAGCCTTCCCATCCCGCTTACGCGAGAAAGTGGCGCGATCGGATTTCGTCCCCGTTTACAGCGGCGGGACCGTTCCCGAATTTCACGGGATTCCCTTTTGAA
>JBDKTK010000133.1:0-2476 GCA_039680225.1 Syntrophaceae bacterium | reverse complement strand
CGTCGGGGGTATAAAGCCTCTTGATTTCGAGGTCCGATACCGTTGACCAGCGCGGTTTCTGGTCGGCCCATTTGGCTACGGTCTTCTTGACCTCGTCTTCCCATCTCTTCCGGAGTTGGCTGGATTGATCCAGCAATTCTTTTGCGAAATACACTTTTCCCCTCCTTTTAAGTGTTTTTTCTAATTAAAAATAGTTCAGCGCTTCCTCCCAATTGTATAATATTAACGACATTTATGGGTATAACTTAATGCCGGATTTGTCAACAGAAAAAACCTTTTTGCCGCCGTCCCCGCGCTTGTCCAGCCCTTATTTCCTGATCATGTTCATTAAAGCCGCATGACGAAGTTTTTTGTTGACCGGACATCGGGAACCGACAAAAAAAGAGTGATAATTCCCGGACAACATCATATACATTTTCTCAAAACGGATTGCAGGGGGAGGGACTTTGGAACCATTATTGATGGATCTCGCAAACAATGTTTTTCTCGAGGGGAATACCATTGCTATCATCGACAGGAGAAAGCTCCCGCGCGAGGAAGTGCGGGTCGTATGCCGCAATTATGAGGAAGTTGCCCGGGCAATCGAGGACATGGTCGTCCAGGGGGCCGGGGACATAGCAGTTACGGCGGGATTCGGACTGTACCTTGCCTCCCTTGACGGCAACCGGGACTCGATCAGGAAGGCCGCCGAGCGGCTTAAGGCGACGCGCCCGACCGGTTTTCACCTTGCGGCCCTGATGGACAGGCTCCTCGGGATAGCCGAAAGTGAAAAGGGACCGCCCCGATCGGCCGTTCTCGCTTTTCTGCAGGACGTGATGAAACGACAGAGGGCCTTGTCCGAAGCGACGGGAATGCACGCCGAAAAGCTCCTGGCCGGCGGGGACACCATCCTGACCCACTGCTTCCCCGGGCCCGCCCTGCTTTTCATGCTGAAAGCCGCCCGCGACAACGGCAAGGATATAAAGGTAATCTGCACCGAGACCCGACCCTACCTCCAGGGCGCGAGGCTTACGGCATGGTCGGTGAGCCTGCTGGGCCTGGACACGACCCTGATCACCGACAACATGGCGGCCCACATGATGTCAATCAGGAAAGTGAGCAAGGTCTTCACGGCGGCGGACAGGATCGCAATGGATGGTTCCGCAGCCAACAAGGTGGGCACCCTTCAGCTTGCCATCTGCGCCCGGTATTTCGCCATACCTTTTTATATCCTGGGATATGGAGGCCCTGACAGGAAAACGAAGACGGGGGAGGACATTCCCATAGAGCAGCGCGACCCCCGCGAGGTGCTCGAGTTCATGGGCGTCCCGATCAGCGGGCCGGAGGTGAAGGCCCTCTATCCTGCTTTCGACGTGACGCCGCGGGAATTGATCAGCGCAATCGTGACCGGGAAAGGCATCATCACATTTGAATAATCGGAAATGCCGGCTTACGTTTTAACGCAGCTGACCAGAGTGGATATTTCCTCTCCTTTATCAGGTTTGAGGAATGATTCGGGGATCAGGTAAGATCGCATCCTGGCAGGCATGTAAACAAGTATCCATGTGTCATCGGGCGGCCTTGCACCCCTTCTTCCCACTACCTTGCCGGAAAGGCCGTGGAGCGGATGCCTTCGTTCGGCAACAAGGACAAATTCTCCGAGTTCCATGTCATCACCTTTGTTTGAGGCTTGGGCAGGTCCGATGCCTGACGCCTAATCAATAACACAATCGGCCGATTTGTACAGATAAAGTTTCCCGGCACTTTCATTTGCCTTGCCCGGGGAGATTATGTTAGAAAAAACTCCGCACAAAAACTAAAGGGGGGGTATTAAGAATGGAAATCAAGATGCCCATCAAGTTTCACGGAAATTACGTGCTCTCAATCCGCTGCGGAGATTCCGAGGCCCGGGAGAGGTGCCAGAAACTGACTATCCGTGAGTTGTCCGCGGAAGAGAAAGAGAGATCTTACGAGGGCCTCGCGGAAGGAGAAGTCCCCACCCACCAGGTCACTTTCTATGACTTCGGCTGCAAGCGCATTATCGAGGGGAAGATAAAGGACAACGAAAAGGAGAAAGTCGTTTTCAAAGTAAAGGACAAAGAGTACGAGTTCGCTCCGTTCGTCCCCCGCCACGACTGACGGCTGTTGAAAAAAGCTCAACCCCGTCAGGCGAGGACAGGTCTGCTGCGTTGCCCTGCGGGCCTCTTCGCTCAGCGTATTGTCAATGCGCCCCGCTCTTCGGTTTTTGCGAGCCAGCGTTTTTGAACAGCCAGACATAAAAAAGCCCCGGTGCGGATGCACCGGGGCTTTTGATTTTTCAACTTGCCCGGCCTACCTTGCTGAATCTATATACTCTACTATTTTATCCGCTATTTTCCTGATAGTGGCCTCGAATTTCTCCTCGTTCTTCTCCAGCAGAGTAATGCGGAACCCGGGGAGGGGCGTAAAGAAAGAAGTCAGCGGGACAACGCAGATCCCTGTCGAGCCGAGCAGGTAA
>JBDKTK010000132.1:0-4416 GCA_039680225.1 Syntrophaceae bacterium | reverse complement strand
TAATGGAATAAATATATTTGTTATTCTGCGCATATTCCTTATACCTGTTTGTGTAATAGCTATATTAACTGAATCGACCCTCTGATGTCAACGCCTGAGCAGGACCGGGCGCACAGATCCGAAATGTGCTTCCGGTGCATGATGACTCAACTGTCTCAATATGATGAACACAGGGAGGAAAGAGACCGACCCGATATTTTTGCGGGTCGAACAAAGCCTGCCTTTATGGAACTGTACTGAAACCTATTATGGTCGTTGCAGATTCCCGGGGCGTGGCCCGCTGCCATTACTGAAGTTCCGTCGGCATCTCCTTTATAATACCCATCTGCACGTAAATTGGCCGGACAAGAGCTCTCATCGATGGAAGCCTGGTAAGAAAAAGGAGAGAGCCGGCGACACAGGCAAGACCGCTTATGGCGAGTGTGTTCGGAGCACCGATGACACTTGCGAGGCTGCCCGCCAGAAGACTTCCGAAAGGCGCCATGCCCATAAATGCCATCGCATAAAAACTCATCATACGGCCTCGTTTATCCTCTTCGACGATGGTCTGCAAGACAGTATTGCTGGATGCCATATGTACGATCATGCCGAAACCGACAAACAGCATCATGCCGAGAGAAAGCTGGATGTAACGGGAAATGGAGAAAACTGTAAGGCCTATGCCAAAGGTGGCTGAAGCAATGACAATAAGCCTTCCCAAACCCCGAACGGTCTTTCTTGAAGCCAGATGAACGGCGCCGATAAGGGCCCCGATGCCCGAAGCACCCATGAGGAATCCAAGCGTGTGAGCACCGCCGTGAAGGATATCCCTTGCAAAAACAGGCATGAGAACGAGATACGACGTTCCCATCAGGCTTACAAGAGCAAGGAACAGAATAATATACCTGATCGGTGCAAAGCCGAAGGTATATATGTAACCATCCCTGAGTCCCTGAAAAAAAGGCACCGTTCCTGATTCCGTCTTCCTTTCGGGAACGTTCATCGCCAGGAGGGCGATAACAATAGCAAGGAAGCTTATCCCGTTGAGGAGAAAGCAGAAACCCTCGCCGACGATACTTATCAAAAGGCCGGCAATTGACGGTCCAACGAGCCGGGCACCATTGAACATGACCGAGTTCAAGGCAAGGGCGTTTCCCAGATCCTCTTTGTTCTCTACGAGGTCAATGACAAAAGACTGTCGCACCGGGATGTCCAGTGCGTTTACGAGACCCAGGAAGATACTCAGTATCACAAGATGCCAGACAGCTACACGGCCTGTGAATGTAAGCAATGCGAGCACAAAGGCCTGTGACATGGCGAGCGACTGCGTCAGGACAAGCAGCTTCCTGCGATCGTGCCTGTCAGCAAAAACCCCGGCAACCGATGCCAGGAGAAACGTGGGAAGCTGGCCGGCAAAACCGATGAGGCCAAGCAGGAACGGGGAATTTGTCAGGCGATAGACCAGCCAGCTTATTGCGATCTGCTGCATCCATGTCCCCACCAGGGATATGCCCTGCCCGCTGAAAAAGAGCCTGTAATTCCTGTAATGAAGGGCCCTTATAAGGAATGTGAGGGTCGCACGCTGCCCGGAATTGGATGGAGCATGTTTCATTGTACCTCCCGCAGAAATTGAGCGGTTCCGTGTGAAAACAGAACACCTGCACAAGGGGATTTGTTTCATCGATCCCTCCGCCCGCAAGCGTTCCTTTCATTTTCTTCTGTCTCTAAAGTACCTCAGGATGATCCAGCCTGCAACCAATATCACAAGGGCCAGGATCAGAATATAGTCTATCCGTGTGATGTCATGTTTCAATACCCTGAAGCTCTTGCCGCCAAAGTAACCGAGGCTGAGGGTAAAGGAGATTGTTATTATCATGGAAAGCCCATCGGCAATCACGAACTTTACGCGTGAAATGCGCATTACCCCGGAAATGAGGAATATGGGCGCCCTGAAGCCGGCAAAGTGTCTCCCCAGAAACACCGTTAGAGCACCCCATCGCGTGAATTTCTCTTCAAACCTCTCAAGGGTGGCAGGGGAGACTATTTTTGAGAATTTTTTATGTTCAACGATCATCCTCCCATATTTTCTGCCGATGGAATAGAGGATAAAATCTGCGGTCAGGAGGGAGGGATAGATGACAAAAAGGGCGGGTACGAGATTGATGACGCCCTGGGCAATGAGGAGTCCGGTTGCAATCAGGACCACGTCCTCTGGAAAGGGCAATCCTAACCCACCGAGGATCAGGAGGCAGAAAATCCCAAAATAGGTGAAGTGCTGAATGACTGTACCGGCCTCGACCATGGTGTCACCCGAAAGACAACGCTCCCGTCATAACTTTGCCCATTTGTAGAAGAAGCGTTTCGCCACCTCGGCCGAAATAATGTAGAGCACGACGATGAGAAGCAGCGTCAAAAGGTATGGGACCCGTATCGATGCGAATCCGAAAAGCGTTCCCAGAGGTGTATAAGGCAAAACGATCGTGACCAGGGCAACGAGGCCGGTGGCTGTCAATAAGGCCCTCCCCGGCTTGCTTTTCAGGAAAGGCCCCCTCGTTCGGACCACCAGCACGATCATCGAAGCAGAGACAACGGATTCCACGAACCAGCCGGTCCTGAACTCTGCGACCGATGCATGAAGGACAAGCAGGAGCACACCAAACGTCATGTAGTCAAAGACCGAACTCAGCAAACCGAATACAAGCATGAAGTTACGGATGAACTTGATGTTCCATCTTCGCGGTTGACCGAGCATCTCCCTGTCAACGCTGTCGGTGGCGATCGTCATCTCGGGAAAGTCGGTCAAAAGGTTTGTAAGGAGGATCTGTTTCGGGAGCAGGGGCAGGAAGGAAAGAAAGAGCGAGGCCCCTGCCATGCTGAACATGTTGCCGAAGTTGGCGCTTGTGGCCATGAAGACATATTTGAGCGTGTTCGCGAAGGTCCTCCTGCCCTCAAGTACACCGTTTGCCAGGACGGCGAGGTCCTTTTCCAGGAGAACGATGTCAGCCACCTCCCTGGCCACGTCCACCGCGCTGTTTACCGAGATGCCCACGTCCGCGGCATGCAAGGCGGATGCGTCATTGATGCCGTCCCCCATATATCCGACCACATTTCCCGATTTCCTCAGGGCGAGGATGATGCGCTCCTTCTGATTCGGCTCGATCTCGGCGAAGATATCCACGCTGTTGACCCTCTTCATCAGGGCCTCGTTGCTCATCTCATGGATACCGGGGCCGGTAAGTATACTGCGGTTCGGGAAGCTCATAAGTTCAGTAACACTGGCGGCGACAAGTTCGCTGTCCCCGGTGATAACCTTCAGCGTGACGCCCAATTCCTTCAGGGTCCTGACAGCTTCGATGATGTCCCCCTTCAGGGGGTCATAAAAGACAAGGAAACCGAGGAAGGTCATCCGGACCTCATCGTCTTTCGTCATGGAGGATTGAGGGCCCATATCCCTGTAGGCAAGACCCAGGGTCCTGAAGCCCTTGCTGCTCAAGTCCCTGAACTGCTGACCTATTTTCTCCCGGATCGTCTCTATATCAACAACCTCTCCGCCGGGCATCTCCGCTGTCGAACAAACAGCCAGCACGTTTGAAAGGGCGCCTTTTGTCACCATGAGATTGGAATTGTCCTTCGCAACGAGTATGCTCAGGCGCTTGCGGATAAAATCATAGGGGATCTCGTCACGCTTGCTCATGTGCGATAGGTCGAACTGCCGGTACCGGCGGATCGCCTCATCAAGGGGGTTTCTAAAACCTGTTTCGTAGGAGGCATTGATGTATGCGTAGAGAAGCGCCTTGTCGCTCGGGCGGCCCTCAACATCAAGGACAGAGCTTAGCTGCACCAGACCCTCTGTCAGGGTACCCGTTTTATCGGAGCACAGGACATTCATGCTTCCGAAGTTCTCGATCGAGGCAAGCCGTTTTACGATGACTTTCTGTCCCGCCATTCGTTTCGCTCCATGGGCGAGATTGATGCTGATGATGGCCGGCAGAAGCTGGGGCGTGAGCCCCACCGCCAGTGCAAGGGAAAAGAGGAACGACTCCAGCACGGGTCGATGGAAGTATACGTTGATGGCAAAGATCGCTATGATCAATATCAGTGTAACCTCTAAAAGGAGGTAGCCAAAACGCCTGACGCCGCGTTCAAACTCCGTCTCCGGCGGCCTGAATTGAAGCTGTTCCGAGATCTTGCCAAACTCCGTATCCAGGCCGGTATGGACGACAACCGCCTTCCCGCTGCCGCTCACAACGTGGGTGCCCATGAATAGTGAGTTTGTCCGCCGGCCGAGCGGGGTTTTATCGTCGAGAGTGCCTGTTTCCTTTTCCACCGGGTAGGTCTCGCCGGTCAGGGATGCCTCGTCAACAAAAAGATCCCTGGATTCAAAAATCAGGCAGTCGCCGGGGATTATGTCTCCTGCGTTCAATATGACGATATCGC
>JBDKTK010000131.1:0-2006 GCA_039680225.1 Syntrophaceae bacterium | reverse complement strand
TTCATTTTTTTATTATGGTCGCCTGCATCCCGTTTGTAAAGGAAGACCGCCTCGACCAGCGTCAAAAAATAGGCATGCTCTGCCCCCGAATCGCCGGTCTTGAAGATGGGTACCCCTTGACGGATATCGATTTCAACGCCGGCCCCTCTCATTTTATGCTTGATCTACAAGAGGTTGGCTCAAGTGGTCGCCGGGACCTGCCGTTTTTCCAAAAAAGGGCATGTGTATTGCAAGTCTATTCAATAATTCTTACGGGAGAGGTGCATCATGAGGTTTCTCGAGGCCTTCCTGCAAAATAAACCTCGCGGCGGCTTCAACAACGCGGTGGCAAAAGAGTGCAGCCAGCCCTGGTCGGGCGGCGACGGCATCGACATGAAGCACGCCGTCGTAATCAATGCCAGGAACTGGCGAAAGGGGCTGCCCGCCGAATATGCCTATGTTTCGAGCCTGCACGGCCTGCGAAGCCATGACTGGTTCATCGAGTCGCAGGAAATCCGGCATGCCAACGACCGCAAATACGAGATCTGGATCATCAAAACCAGCGAGGGCGCCCGGTTGAGGTACTATTTCGACGTCACGAGCTTCAATAGCTAAACCGGTTATCCCCTGTCCGTCTCCGGGCAGCCCGGCCGCGCGGAACTTCCCTTTTCCACTTCCGCACTAACGCACTCCCGCACTTCGTCATCACTTCCCTCCCTTCCTCTCCTCCACTTCTTTCACTTCTTCATTGTCGACTGTCAGCTTTCCCTGCACCGGGTTCCTCGTCCCTGAATTCTACCCTGTACCCTTGACCCTCTACCCTGAACCCCTAGGCCCTCTTTGCTTCCGTCACGTCTTCACTGTCGGCTGCAGGCTGTCTGCTGTCGGCTTTTTCCGGTTTTACACCCGTCACTCCTTCCCCTGTCCGTACCCCCTCGTCCCTGGTCCCTTTCTTTATTTCATATTAGGTATTACCTAATATTATCCTAATTATCTACTAGTATTGTTTTTCCGGGGAAACGGGGGCATCCTGTCTGCAAAGATTCCCCTGGAGTGCTCCTTTCCGCAGCATCATCGTCTCGAACCAGGGAAACGCATCGGCAGCGACGGCTCAGCCGGCACGAAACCGGCGCCTGTCGCAGGCGGTCAGATCAGGGCGGGCCGCCATGCCGGGGCGGGGCAGTCAACGCAGCACATCCGGATCGAATCCGGACTCGTGGGAGATCAGGCGGCTTTTCAGAAAGGAGGACTTTTTATGAAAAGGAAAACTGTTAAAAAAATGGACGCCGGCGGAAGCGGCAAAGTCTCAAAGGGAAAGCGGGCAAGCTCGGACGAGCCCCGCGATTCCGCTTATCTGTTGCACAGCATCATCCAGGGCTTTTCCATTCCGGCCTTCGTCATCGGCAAGGACCACAAGATCCTCTACTGGAACCGGGCCCTCGAGCAGTTGAGCAAGATCCCGATGAGCAAGGTGGTTGGGACCAATCAGCAGTGGAGGGCTTTCTATGCCGAGCCCAGGCCCTGCATGGCCGACCTCCTGGTCGACGGGGCGGCGGACCGGGTCCCGAAATGGTACGAGGGCAAGTACAGCAAATCGGATCTCCTGGACGAAGCGTTCGAGGCCACCGATTTCTTCCCCGCCCTGGGCGAGAAAGGGGTCTGGCTGCGCTTCACGGGCGCGGCAATCCGGGATTCGCGCGGAGAGCTCATCGGCGCAATCGAAACGCTCGAAGACATCACGGATCGCAAGATAGCGGAGTTGACGCAGCGGGAAAGCGAGCAGCAGCTCTTCAGCGTCATCGAAGGCTCGCCCATCCCGACCTTTGTGATCGGTCTGGACCACAAGGTGATCTTCTGGAACCGGGCCCTCGAAAAACTGAGCCGGCTTCCGGGAGAGGAAATGATCGGCACCAACCGGCACTGGCAGGCCTTCTACGCCAAGGAGCGGCCCTGCCTGTCGGATCTGCTCGTCGATCAGACCCTGGAGACCATCCCGGAATGGTACGGCGGAGTGGCCAAATCGAAGC
>JBDKTK010000130.1:0-5490 GCA_039680225.1 Syntrophaceae bacterium | reverse complement strand
TGTCCTCGAGGTCCCAGGGAACGTAGAGGCTTTCCTCGGCGGGTGTTTCCAGGCCGAAGGCGCGGGCGAGCACCTGGTAGGCCCGTGTACCGGGTTTGTGAAAATCCTCGTGTTCCCACCAGGCCGTCGTCACGATCTTTGCCTCCCGCGGCGGGTGTCCCACGCGACAGACGGCGGGGTGGCCTTCCAGGATGGGGCCGCAGTGGGCCCGGGCAATGAGATTGTACCGTTTGTCGGGATATTTTTCGGTCACCTGCTTCAGGACACCGGAAAGCATGAGCGCCGTCGCTGCTCCCCCTTGAGGGTCGATCCACACCGCATCGTTTACCTTGCCGGTTCCTCGTCCTGTTTTGCGCTTCCTCGTTGCGGCAAGTTTTCCGAGCGGGGCATCCGTTGGCCGGGGACAAGTGCCCGTGGCAGGAAGCGCCGCCGCGCGCCCTTTCTCCTCCCGATGTTTTTTGGACCGTTGGGCAACATCGATCATTTCCAGGAAGAAGTCCGAGCAGCCCTTTTCGGCGGCAATGGCGGAGAATCTCCCGTGGCAGATGTTGAAGCCGTCGCAGGAGGAGCAGGGTGATCCGGCGTCCGGCCGAGGTTTGCCCGGCTGCAGCGCTTCCGGTGAATCCCCGGAGGCCGGGAACGCGTCAGGGGCCAAAATGTCCCGGGCAATGAAGCTTTTGCTCTTCAATCCTGACCGGCTCCCTGCCAGTCGGCCTTTTTCGTCCATATGGAGAAAACGTTTCGGGTCGTCGAAATAGAGAAAATCCCACTCGAGGCACGAAGAGGTTTCGTAGTGTGAAGCGATGTATGCAAAAGGCTCGATTGGTGCGTGGGGGAGAGGTCCGAGCACGGCGTAGGTCATGAGGTCCGCCAGCGCCTCCCAGTCCTGACTGCCCTTTCCCGGCACGGCGCAGCTTTGGATTCCCAGCGATGACAGTATCCTCAGTCCCGCGATGTTCCCCGGTGAATCGCAGGGAAGATGGATGGTGACGTTGAGGCCCTGCAAGGCGCCGATGTGTTTCTCCAGATCACGAAAGTTTCCGAAGGACCTGGGGACAATGACGAGAGGGATATCCGCGAGGCCATCCGAAGGTTCGACCATGTCGAGCGACAGGCCTGTTTCGACAATCACGCAGAGGAGTGTGTTCCCCGAGTGGCGAACATCCGCCGCGGCCCGGGCCGCCTCGTCGATGCGCTCCACCCGTACGGCCAGTTCACGGCCCGTGAGGCTTTGCAGCAGCTTCTTATTGTAGGGACAGACGATCGCGGGCAAGTTCATCCTCTATCTGCACGCTCCTCAAGGGGGGCTTCTCCGATCAGGCGGTTCAAAACCTGGCACAGTCCCCCGCCTCCGCATACGCCTTCTTCCTGGTACTTGCAGCCATCGCATTCGTCGAATATCCCGGCCGCCTCCGCCTTGATCTCATCGCGAAGGTTGAGGAAATGGTCGTTGAGCTCCTTCAGGGAATCAAACTCGAAGAGAGACCTTCTCTTATGGGTGGAAAGAGGGAAGCAATGGTAGACGCTCATGTCGGGGCTAACATCCACCGCCGGTGCACACCTGAACTCGACGGGTCTTTTAAAACGGTGGAGCCAGCCGAGTTCCTCATCGGTGAACTTGCAGATGGGAAATCCGCAGTCGAGCCCCGGGCTGACCCGCAGCGAATCGAAGAGCGGCCTGTAGGAGTAAAGCCGTTCGATCACCTCTCTCATATCGTCTGGATGGATAAAACCTCCCTGCCTTCCCGGCACGGGGTGGGTCATGCCGATGCGCATATGGCGCTGCATTCCGTAGCGATTGATGGCATCGAAAAGGAAATCGAGCGTAAAATCAAGACGGTAGATGTTGAAACCCGGCGACACCCACGGTCCCATCACCGTCAGGAAGCGCTCGATCTTCTTTAATTCCGCCTGCGGCGCCGGAGTCTGAACGGGGTCGTTGAGGTTGCACACGAAGCTGAGTTCCCGGGTGCCGGTATTCGTCAGGTATTTTTCGAACTCGTTGAGGCGGGCGGGGCTCAGCACCCCGTTTGTAAAAACGGTGACGCGAAATCCCCTCTTGAGAAGGTAGAGGATGAAATCCACGCACTGCGGATGTATGGTCGGCTCTCCCCCCAGGAGAGACACGCGGGCCTGCCCCGATGCCGCGAGAAAGTCCGCGACGTATATCATGTTTTCCCAGGACATAAGGTTGTCCGACGGGGACCCGGCCATCTCCTTCTCGGCAAAGCAATAGGGGCAAGAGCGGTTGCAGCGGGTGGTGAGGAGTATATTTGCCATCTTACCCGGGGATTATATCACGGCTGAGAGTCCGCCGGAAACAGATATCCGGGACGCCCGGATAGGGCGGCCCGGATAGGGCGGCCCGGATAGGGGATTACAGAAGAGACAACATAGGCAGCCAATTGTGCCGGGCAGTGCGGGTGTTGCAGCACCCCTGCAATCAGATGAGACTGCCCGCGACGGATGCCTGCCTTGGGTCTATACGGGTATGCAATAGCCGCCGTAATCTTTTGAATCTCCGCCCTGTCCGGCGGTTACGTCGACGACTTTGCCCATGTAGGTCATCTCGGGTTTTTCGGCGATGCGTTTCATGGCTTCGCGCCGGGTCAGACTGCCTTTTTCCTGTTCCTGGATGTCTTCTCTTTTCATGGCTTGCCTCCTTTTAAATCTTCACTGATTTTAGTGTGCTTTTGTTTTCTTGTCAATCACAAATTTACAGTTCCTGTTTGACAATGTCACCCTAAATGGGAAGGAGACCCTGGGCGGTAACGCTGCCGCCGGATTTGACGTTCTCAAGCTGGCGCAGCCATATCTCCAGGGATGCGACCGCCTCAAATTGCGGCAGAAAGTGTGCCCGTCCGAGCCTTGCCTGACCTACCGCCTCTATCCACCGGGCCCGATCGACGATCCCCCGGCGGGCAACCAGCGGATCGTCCGTCAAAAGGGCACTCCAGGCTTTTCCCCTTCGCAGGCCTTCGTAGCAGGGCTGGTCATATATTGTCTTGGCTTTTCTCAGCCGTAAGGGTTCAGGTAATATCCCCCGGAGCGCCTCACGCTGAAGGAGGCGGTCGGTCTCGGGGTTGAACTTCCATTCCCAGGGCAGGCAGAACATAAACTCTACCAGGGGCCGGTAAAGCAGCGGGTGCCTGAAATCGAAGGTGCGGGGTATCTGGTTCAGATTGGCAATCTGTCCGCAAACCGTGGAGAGATTTTCCATGAACCATGACTGCTCGATGGTTCCGCGGCCCCGCCATGGTTTTCGCAGGTAGCGCTCGTCAAGGGCCATTCTCTTCGCATAGTGCGGGTCGATAAAAGGGGAAATGCCCGGGTGCCAGACGGGGCGGATGGAATGTCCGCGCAGGCGCGAAACGAGGGGGCCCATTATGTAATTGGCGAACCAGTAAAGATGGGAACGCCTGCGGCGATCGGCCGATCTCCAGCGGGCCAGTTCGGAGAAAAGCCGGCGGAGCCGGAAAGTCCGTGCAAGATCGGCCAGGTGATACGGCTGTGTCCCGAGCCCGAAGAAGACGAGGTCTCCCCCCTGGCCCGTCAGGACGGCCGCTACGCCGTGGCCCGTCACCATCTCTTCGTAGAGCCTGCGCCCTCCCCAATCCACCATGTGAAGGCCTGGTTCCGCGCAGAAGCGATCGGGGACCTCCGAGTAAGGCAGAGCGCTGTCGCCGTCAAGCCTGTGCCATTGTGCCGGATATCTCTCAAGGACGAGCTGCATCCATTTCGACTCGTCGACCTGTGCATATTGTTCGTATACGATGGAGACGGCGCCGAGGCCGCCGGCGCCTGAGCGCGCCGCCATGCACATGACCGTCGACGAGTCGAGGCCGCCGGAGAGCTCGCTCCACACGGGGCCCCCGGCATGAAGGGCCGCCTGGACCCCTTTATCCAGAAGGGAGAGGAACATGCGCGCATAGTCATCCCCCGTCCCTTCGAGGGGCCGCGCCCGGCTTATGTCCCAGCCCTCAAGTTCCGCCAGTGTTTCCCTCTCGTAGAGCAGGGAACGCCCGACGCCTAAACGCTTTATGGCCCTGTACGGGGTGTCCGGTGACGAGTAGGAGGTGTTCGCCACATAGTCGGCGATAAATTCTTCGTCGAGGTCGCCGATACCTTCTTCAGCGACAAGGTCCTCGAGGTGCGAGCCGAAAAGCACCCCTTCCGTACTGCGGGAGTAAAACATCGGCAGAAGCCCCAGGGCGTCATGAGTGAGAAGCAGGATTGAAGCGCGATCGTCAAAGACGGCAAGGCAGTATTCGCCCAGTACGTAAGACTGCAGCGTGTTGCCCCAGCATCTGTAGGCGAGGGCAAAGAGGTCGCCATCGGAGCCGTCCTGCGCGGGGATCCCCTGCCGCTTTGCCTCCTCAAGGATATCGTCCCTGTTCGATATGTAGCCCCGCCAGAGCAGGCGGCAGCCCTGGTATTTCCCGGGTTCGGGGCCGCAGGCCAGGGAGCCTTTATGGACCCTCCCGACGAACCTTCTCATGACGCTATCCTCGCGATGACCGTGAACCTTCTCCGGTTCGACTCGTCGTCATGGACTACCCGGCCGAAGCACTCGGTCCATGCGTGTGCCGAAAAAGGAAACGGCCGGACGCCGATGCAGTGCTCGGCCGGCAGGCCGGCAGAGCGCAGGAACTTAAAGAGTGCCAGCGACCTGGGAAGGCAGTCCAGCGGCGCCCTTTTCAGATAAAAGAAGTTTTCCGCCCTGGCGAAGGCATCGAGCGCCCGCACGAGCAATTCCAACTGTGCATCGTCTGCGGCAGTCCCTTCGGGACATGACAGGCGCAGTGCGGCATTGTACGTGCCGGAAAACCCCTTCCGGGAAAGGGACAGTTTAGTTTCAACGAGGCTCCACCACGCCCTCAGGGTGAAAAGGTGTCTTGCCCTTCCGGTGCGCCGGAGAGCGTGCGGTGTTTCGGAAGGCCCTTCCGGCGCCCGGGTCAACAGTCCTCGGGCAATGCATCTTTGCACGAATTCATCAAAATCCGCCTGCAATTCCGCGGGATCGGAGGAAAACTGCCCTTCAAGGCGCCGGAGCGTCTCGTCCCTGCCTGCCCCAAGCGTCAACTCATGCCACATGATGGATGCCGTCGGGTCCAGCGCGAAGTACGACTCGGATCGGATATCCATGATGATCACGCGGTCCTCCACCCGGACATGACGGATATGGGGCGGGACGCGGCACTTTCCGGCGGGGTCAGAATATGATCTTGCTTTTTTCAAATCCTTCCTCCACAAGATCGACGTTCTGTATGAGGCAGAGTTTCGCGTAAACACCCCCGCGGCCGAGCAGTTCGTCGTGGGTGCCGCGTTCGATGATCTCGCCGTGGGCGAGGACGAGTATCTGGTCGGCATTCTGGATCGTGGAGAGGCGGTGGGCGATGACGAAGCTGGTGCGGTTCGCCATCAGGCGCTGCAGGGCTTCCTGTATCAGTTTTTCCGTGGCAGTGTCGACGCTCGCGGTGGCTTCATCGA
>JBDKTK010000129.1:0-5092 GCA_039680225.1 Syntrophaceae bacterium | reverse complement strand
AAATCGTGATCCAAGTATACGATGAAAATTTAATAAATGAGATGATCAGGTATTATGAAAAGTGAGAGATTGCCGGCATCAGTGCTGAGGCGCGGCGTCATTGCGGATTGTGGTCTGCGGCGCTTTGCCGGGATTTATTAGTTCCCGTATGGCAGGCGTCAAAAATGTCATCAGCACAAGAATGATACCGATGAGAATAAGAGCATGGATGTTCCTTGTGCCGGATGCGAACAATGCCGCCAGGTATAGCAGGGTCATGCCGCCCGTGAACAGGATATGGGCATGGGTTGAGGTGAACGGCATGACGAACAGGGATACGCACAGGGATGCAATGAACACCGCGGCTGACGAGACAACAGCGTAAACGAGCCTGTCCCTCTTATCTCTTCGGGTTAAATACTCCTGGTCCATAACCTCGTCGAGTATTTGATTATCACTCACGATGTAGAGGACGGCCGAAGGGTCCCTCTGCACCTCATTTCCTGCAAAAGTTTTAGCCTCGGATATCTCGCTGAATTCACCGGGAAGGAACCGGCCGGCGCCGACGCGTTCAAGCGTATGCTCCGGCACTCCATTATTGAAACGAAGTCTCGTTTGAGTGCCCCTTCCGGATCGCAGGACTCTGATTGAGCTGCCCATCTATCTTTACTGCACCCCCATCAGCATTTTCGGCAGGACCATTACCAACCAGGGGAAATACGTGCAGATGAACAGGACCACGATGAGGACCACGACCATGGGCCAGATTGCCCTGCTGATCTGTTCCAGGGTGCGGCCGCTGATTGCGCTGGCCACAAAGATGTCGATGGCCATGGGCGGAGTCGTCATGCCGATGGCCAGGCCGATCGTCATTATGACTCCGAAATGGACGAAGTCCCCCCCGACTGCTTCGATGAGGGGGAGAAAGATGGGCGTCAGAATGATCAGGGCGGAAGCTGTCTCGATGAAACAGCCGGCGATAAGGATGATGACATCGATCATCAGGTAGATCATGAATTCGCTGTTCCCGGCAACGGCGAGCATGGATTTGGCAACGGCCTCGGGGATTTCATAGAAGGCAAGGCCCCAGCCGAAGATTTTTGCCGTGCCGATGATAAACATGATCAGGGCGGACGTAACTCCCGCGCCCACCACCAGTTCGTAGAATCGCTTGAAGGTCAGCGAGCGGTAGACGAGCCAGGCGATGAGCAGCGTGTAAACCACGGCGATTGCCGCCGCCTCCGAAGGCGTGAAGTAGCCCGTGAAAATACCCCCCAGGATGATCACCGGCGTCACAAGCCCCCAGAGGGAATTTATAAAACGCCGCATCACCTCCCGGGCGGGCAGTTTCTCGCTGGCGGGATAATTGCGCCTGTTCGAGTACCAGAGGGCATAGACAATCAGGCCCACGCCCATCAGGGATCCCGGGATGAACCCGCCCATGAAGAGCTTCGCCACGGATTCCCCGGCGATGACCGCATAGAGCACCATGGGGACGCTAGGGGGGATCACGACACCGATACAACCGGATGATGAAATCAGGGCTGCGGAGAAATCGGTGTCGTATTTTTTCTTGTTCATCTCCGGGATGAGCGTCGCTCCGACCGCCGCCGTTGTCGCCGCGCCCGACCCGGAAATCGCGGCGATGAACATGGACGCGCACGTGGCCACAATCGCCAGGCCGCCCCGGATCCTCCCGATCGTCGCTTCGGCAATCGCCAGGATGCGCTCGGAGATTCCGCCCCGGGCCAGGATATCCCCGGCCAGGATGAAAAAGGGGACGGCCACCAGGGCAAAAGAACTGCTTCCCTCGAAGAAGGTCTGGGGGACCATCTGCAGGGGGATTCCGGTCATCACGAAAATGATGAGGGCCGAGAGGCCCACAGCCAGCCCGACGGGCACGCCCATGAGGAGCAGGAAGAAAAAAGTTCCGAAGAGAATCCAGCTCATTGATCAATCCTTCCTGAACGTTTGCCGGATCCCGGCCAGGAGGTGCAGGATGACCACCGAGCCCATAACGGGAAACACAAAGTACACCCAGGACATGGGAATCATCAGGGCCGGAGACGTCTGTAAGGACTCGGTCTTCACGAGCAGGGCGCCATAGACCGCCATGACCAGGAAAAAGGCAATGCCCAGGAGCTGAATTATCACGAATACGGTCTTCTGCCCTGCGCCGGGGAGGAGTTTCGTAATGAACGTAACCGCAATGTGCGACCCCTTCTTGAAGGCGACGGCAGTCCCCACCAGGGTTGCATAGACGAGGAGGAAGCAGGTAATTTCCTCGGTCCAGGATAAAGCGGTGAAGAATACCCGGAAGACGACCTGGATCGTGGTAAAGAAGATCATTGCGACCATCAGCACAAACAGGAGCTTTTCACTCCAGTCGTTGACCAGGTCGCTCAATCGCACTAACATGGAAACGGAGGGGGCAGGCGCCCCCTCCTCCGGTATTACATCCGTCGCCATGACGGTTTCCCTTATCTGGTCTTCTGGATGGCGTCAATGAGGGCCTTGCCGTATTTGGGCGTGTACTGATCGTAAACAGGTTTCACGGCATCGCGGAAGGCTTTGAGGTCCGGGGTCGTCACGACCATGCCCTTGGCCTTGAGTTCTTTCAGCCAGGCCGCTTCCATCTTGTTGTCCCAGGCCCGCTCGAATTCGGCCGCATCCTGCGCGGCTTTCTTCACGATTTGCTGCTGCGCCGGGTTGAGTTTCTTCCAGGTATTCATGCTCATGATGATGGGGGCGGGGGCGTAGGCATGGCGCGTGATGCTCAGATATTTCTGAGTTTCGTAAAGCTTGAAGGCCATGATGACATTGAGGGGGTTTTCCTGCCCGTCAACCGTCCCCTGCTGAAGGGCCGTCAGGACTTCCGTCCACGCCATCGGCACCGCATTGGCTCCGAGCGCCTTGAAGGAATCAACGTAGACCGGGTTCTGCATGACGCGGATCTTCAGGCCCCTGATGTCCCTGGGCGCCTTCACCGGCCGTTTGCTGTTGGTCAGGTTCCGGAATCCCCTCTCGCCGAACGCGAGCCCTTTCCAGCCCTGTGACTCCATGTCCGCCAGGAGTTTCTGCCCGATGCTCCCGTCAAGGACTTTGTATGCGTGCCTGGGGTCGCGGAAAAGGAAAGGCAGATCGATAACACCGAAAGCGGGAACGAAATTGATGATCGGGCCGTTGGTAATGATTCCTGCATCGACGATGCCCATCTTCATCCGTTCCAGCAGCGTGCGCTCATCTCCCAGTTTCGCGTTGGGGTAGATGCTGACTGTGATACTGCCCTGGGAATTTTTTTCGACGAGCTCCTTGAACTTCAAGGCGGCCACATGGAAAGCGTCTTTTTCGTTCACCACGTGAGCAAACTTGATGTCCATGGAGAAAGCCGAACCTGCAAAAGCAACCGCAAAGATCACCAGGACCGAACAAAGAAAGAACTTTTTCATTGCTTAAACCTCCCCCGGGAAATTGTTTGAAATAAAGCAAGAGGTACCATATGAAAGCATGTCAAAATTGTCAATGATTAATCGGGAATGGCGGGGACGCCGGCGGTTAAATCAGCCGCGGAGTATACCGGGAAGGGATAAGCCGGTCCGGTAATCTATAATTTTCCGTATGTAACTGCATTCCACGTGCTCCTGTTCAGCTCTGTGCCTATGCCCACCCGCGAGTGCGGGGGGCGGTCATGACGACTCTGGTTCCCCTGCCTTCTTCAGTCTGGATAATAAGATTTCCTCCGAAATGCCTGATCCTTTCGCGGATACTGAAAAGGCCAAAGCCTCCGCTGCTCACATCTGTCCGGAACGCATGTCGCTTGTCGAACCCTCTGCCGTCATCCACGACCTCAATCCTTACCTTTTGCCTGTTTGCCGAAACCTTTACGATAGCTTTACCGGCCCCGGCATGTTTAACGACATTCATCAGGAGCTCCCGGGTGGCCTGGAAAAGGAGGACCTGGATCTCGTGCTGTAAAGGCGTGAATCCATCTGCGGCATTAAACTCAATATTGATTCCGTGCTGATTTTCTATCTGCTCCGTGAGCCATTCCACAGCAGGTATGAAGCCCAGCTCATTTAATACCGGAGGGCTCATCTCTGCCATGATAAACCTTGCCTGGGTAATGGATTGGGATAATAAATCCTGCAATTCTCCATATTCATTCGAGACATACTCAGGAATTTCATCCTGGATTAAATGGCTCCTCATCTTCGCGGCGCCTATGGTCTGAATGACGGTGTCATGGAGATCGGCGGCGAAATGCTGCCTTGACCGCTCGTCGGCAATAACTATTTCAGAAGCCATTGCCCGTAATTGTTTCCGGGCAACTCGCAATCGCTCCTCTGTTCTCTTCTGCTTACTTATATCGGTCATGGCGCCTTCTATAAATAAATGCTTTCCATCCGAACGGGTAATCGCGTTTATAAGCACCCAGATCATTTTGCCTTCTTTTCGCTTCATCTGTGCCGGGAAGTTTACGATTTTTCCTTCTGAAATGAGCGAGGAAATATAATAATCCCAGTCTATCTTACGCAATGTGTTTGTGGGATCATCGTTCAGATACTCGTTAAGGGAGGAATAGCCGAGAAATTTCAATTGCGCTTCGTTGCAATGCAGGCGTTTACATTGCTTATTAACCTTATCATAAACGTGGCGGAATACCCCGACAGGGTTGAGCTCAACAAGAAGCCTGTAAGCCTCTTCAGATTTTCGGAGCTCTTCCGCAATGTGCGACAAGTCGTATGTCCTTTCCCGCACCCTGTATTCCAATTCATCCCTGGACTTTGTCAATGCTTCTTCGGTTTCCTTGAGCCTGGTAATATCCATATTAATGCCGGTCATCAAAAGGGGCGATCCGCGCCCGTTATAGACAACCCTTCCTCGTGCGGCAAGCCAGTGAAGGCTTCCGTCCGGCCAGATAACCCGGAAATCATCATCATATTTACCTGTCTTGAGTGATTCCACTATGGCCTTCTTTGATTTTCGGAGGTCGTCCGGGTGTACCCGGCTGCTCCAGTTTTCAAACCCTTTGAACTCTCCCGGCGCAAAGCCGTAAAGGGCCTTTAACTGATCTGACCAGATTGTTTTGTTCTCTTGAATGTCCCACTCGAAA
>JBDKTK010000128.1:0-2088 GCA_039680225.1 Syntrophaceae bacterium | reverse complement strand
GGAGATACCCCGAGACTTTCGGGTTATGCCCCGAACCGATTCCGGTCCGCCCGGGCAGGCCTTTGATGCCGCAGTACAGCGACTCGATATCGTGGTCTGTAAAGATGAGTCCTCTCTTGCCGATCGCTTTCCAGATCCTCAGGTCAATGAACGGGTTCCCTTCCAAAGCGTCCAGGAACTCTTTAATGAAAGAGGACCTGAACCCCGTCTGCGCCAGGGATGCATGGTCCCAGTTGTTGTGTTTGATATATTTGCCAACGCCGATGTGGTAATACTTTGAACAGCCGATGCCGACCACTTCAGCCTGATTGAGTTTATCAGCCATTATTTCCACGTACCTGGCCCCATACCATTCGTCGTCTTCCATGATGAGGACCTTGTTTCCCCGGATCAGTGGAATGGCCGCGGCCAAATTAATCCCCAGGGTGAATTTCGGATCTGTCGTTTTCGGTTCGCGTCTCACGTATTCCATTTCCGCGTAAGGTTTCATCGGGGGCTTTCCGTCGTCGATCACTATCCACTGGTCCGGGCGCCTGGTCTGACGGAGCATCCATCGCTGGCAAAGATCAAAAGCAAACGGCCGGTCACCCGTCGGGGTGATCACCGTTACGAAATCTTTTTTTTTACCTCATCCTTCTTGACGGCTGTCACCAGGAAGCAGGACTGGTCATGCGACCAGGTCTCCGTGATCTTGATGCCGGAGAAGCCCGCGTCTTTCAGGAGTCGCTTGAGGCTGTCTTTGGTGAATCCCGTCTTGTGATACTCGCCCTCGCTCGTCTGCAGCCCGAATATCGTGGAAAGGGCAAACCCCTCCCGGTCCTTCGGGTTATCGAGCCAGTTCTTGAGGCACCATTCCAGGCTGGGGAGCAGCATGTTAAGGGACGCCCCGACCTTCAGTACCCTGAACCATTCTTTTAAAGCGGCCGGCACCTCGTATTTTCCGAAGTGCTCGAGCAGGTGGGAAGAGTAGATTTCGTCGACAGAGTTGACACTGTAGCCCAAGGCTCGGTCGTCCATCTTCTCGTCGGCTCCCGGGTAATGCAGATCGATATTCACGTAGCCTTCTTTGAGCAGTTCGCCGCAACCGAGGTTCAGCTTGAGAGGGCCGGCCTTCTTTATTGGCGTGATCCATTCAACTTTCAGCTTCAGCTGGTCCAGGCGCTTCCTGACGACATTACACTGCTCGTTGTAGGCGCCGGGCACATGCTCGCTCTGGACAAACCCTTTATCCAGTATGGTCCGGACATCTCCGATCGTGCAGGTGTCGAAGGCAATAAAGTTGACATGGTCGCATCCAAACAGGAACGCTATCTCGAGCGCCGCCTTCATGCTGAATGTATCGGAAGGGACACAGCCGAGATCCCGCTGGCATTCGAATGTGTAGCGCAGGCGGTAATCATTGAACTGAGTCGACGAAGGCGGATCCGGGGCAACCGGGTTGTCGCAGAGGATCATGGCGGCGCCATACTTCGGCAGGTCCGGAAGTACATCTCCATTGCGCCAGAGGGTGTAGACGTCATTTGGAAGGTCCAGCCTGGCTATATTGATTATGGCCTCATTGAGGACGATGACGGGACCCGTCCCGAATATCTCTTTTGCCGCGTTGAGCAGCGAGGGACCGCGGCCCACTATCCAGGCAACTTGTCCCTTATAGGCATTGCGAAGGGCGGCTATGGTCCCCAGTTCCGAAACCTTTTCAGCCGCGCACACAAATATGTATCGCCTCTTGTGCTCGGGGCTTTCGAGTCGCTGCACGCTGGGCCAATACCGCTTGAGCTTTGCCTCCCACCATTCCGGAGTTTCCTTGATTGTCGTGTAGTCGATCCTCAGGCGCTCATCCGGCCAGTCGTACACCTGGCAGAAAAGGCTCTCGCAGGTCCTCCGGATCTCGGCGAGGATGTCGTCGAGCTTCTCGGGAGGAACGGTCATCAGGACGTCTATGCAATAACCCCAGTCGGCATGCGGGAAATCCTGCGGCAGCTGCCAGAGCGGGGCGATGGTCAGGCTCAGGTCGTCTCCCAGCTTGCCTTTCGCGGCGTCCTCGAGGGCGTTTTCCGCAATATCCACCATATTGATTTTATAATTGCC
>JBDKTK010000127.1:0-27912 GCA_039680225.1 Syntrophaceae bacterium | reverse complement strand
TACCTGGGGCGCATGTCGAGGCGGGCCCTGAGCGCCTGGTATTCGCGCGCGTCAATATATGTGCTGCCGGCAAAATACGAGCCGTTCGGGCTTACGGCGCTCGAGGCGGGCCTCGCCGGCTGCGCGCTCGTCCTCGGCGACATCCCGAGCCTGCGGGAGATATGGGGAAACGCTGCCCTGTTCGTCGACCCCAACGATCCGGAAGAGCTCAGGGAGACGATCAAATATTTTACCTCCGACCGGGGCCTGCGCGGCGAGTTCTCCCGCCGCGCGCGCGAAAGGGCGCTCGATTACCCGATAGAGAAGACCGCGGCCGCCTACCTGGCCCTTTACAGGGCCATGCTGGCCCCTGGCCTGCCGGAAGAGTTTTCTTTCCCCGCGAATGCGGAACAGGCAGGGCGGGACGATTTGAATGCCGGGGGCGCCGGGAGGACGTTATGAAAATATTCATGTTCTACCACTCCGTCCTGTCCGACTGGAACCACGGCAATGCCCACTTCCTGCGCGGGATTGCGACCGAGCTCATGGCTGCGGGCCATGATGTGAGCGTCTTGGAAAGCGCGACCGCCTGGAGCCGGCAGAACCTTGTCCGCAATTGCGGCGAAGCCCCGCTCAGAGAGTTCCGCCGCGCCTACCCCCACCTGCGGGCCGTTGTTTACGACGGCGATACCGACCTGGAAAAGGTCGTCGAGGGCGCCGATCTCGTCCTCGTCCATGAATGGAACACGCATACGCTCGTAAAGCGCATCGGGGAGATACGGTCGCGCAACCGCGGCATGCGCCTGCTGTTCCATGACACGCACCACCGCTCGGTCACCGACCCCGGCGCAATGGCGGCTTACGACCTGAAAAACTATGACGGCGTCCTGGCCTTCGGCGAGACGCTGCGCAACATCTATGCTGAGCGCTCGCTCGCCCGGCGCGTCTGGACCTGGCATGAGGCGGCGGACACGAGGGTCTTCAAACCCGTACCGTGGCGCTCCCGCGAAGGGGACGTTGTCTGGGTGGGCAACTGGGGGGACGAGGAGCGGACGCGGGAGATCAGCGAGTTCCTGATCGGCCCCGTTGCGGAGCTGCGGCTCAGATGCAGCGTTTACGGGGTGCGCTATCCCGAGAGCGCCCGGCGCATGCTGAGGGAAAATTCAATTACCTGCTCGGGCTGGGTCCCGAATTTCCGGGTGCCGCGGATATTTTCCTCGCACCTGCTCACCGTCCATATACCGCGCCGGCCCTACACGACGGCGCTGCCGGGGATCCCGACCATTCGCGTCTTCGAGGCCCTGGCCTGCGGGATACCGCTGGTCTGCTCGCCTTGGGACGACTGCGAGGGATTGTTCAAGCCGGGTAAAGATTTCCTCACGGCTGCCGACGGCCGGCAGATGGCCCGGCACATGAGGGAAATAATCAGCAACCCGGGCCTTGCTGCAAGTCTGTCGTCGCACGGGCTGCGCACCATCCGGGAGCGGCACACCTGCGCCCGCCGCGCCCGGGAACTCCTGGAGATCTGCAGGGGGCTGGGGCTCAATGTTGACGCGGCCGGCAATAAACTTCCGGAGGTGAAATCATGCCGGGCCTGAAAATCGCGTTCTTCGGTTCAAGTCTCGTTTCCTCCTACTGGAATGGGGCCGCAACCTACTACCGGGGCATCATCCGGGAACTGCACGGACGCGGGCACGAAATCACCTTTTACGAACCGGACGCTTACGGGCGGCAGCAGCACCGGGACATGGCGGACCCCGAATGGGCCCGCGTCTGCGTGTACCGGCCCGACGAGGAAGGCGTTGACGAATCCCTGGAGAAAGCGGGGGCCGCCGATCTCATCGTGAAGGCGAGCGGCGTGGGAGTCAACGACGAGTACCTGGAAGAGGCCGTCCTCGCGCTGCGCAAACCGGGCAAGACCGTAATTTTCTGGGACGTGGACGCTCCGGCCACGCTGGACCGCGCGCAATCGGACCCGCGCGACCCGTTCCGCGCGCTCATCCCGCGGTACGACATGGTCCTCACTTACGGGGGCGGCGACCCCGTAGTGGACGCTTATATAAAGCTCGGGGCCCGCTCGTGCATCCCGATCTACAACGCCCTCGACCCCGAGACCCATCACCCGGTCGAGCCCGGGCCCCGCTTCCGGGCGGACCTCGGGTTCCTGGGCAACCGGCTCCCGGACAGGGAAGCGCGCGTCGAGGAATTCTTCCTGAAGGCCGCCGCAGCCGCCCCGCAGCACAGCTTCATAATGGGGGGTAACGGCTGGGAGGGCAAGCCGATGCCGGGCAACGTGAAATGGATCGGGCACGTGCCGACTAACGACCATAATCAATTCAACTGCTCCGTCCGCATCGTCCTCAACGTCAACCGGCAGAGCATGGCGAATTACGGCTTCTCGCCGCCGACGCGCATCTTCGAGGCGGCCGGGGCCGGCTCGTGCATCGTCACGGATGACTGGGAGGGGATCGACCTCTTTCTGGAGCCGGGCCGCGAGGTCCTCGTCGCGCGCAGCGGGCCCGAGGTCGCCGGCTACCTCACGGATCTCGACCCCGAAAAGGCGCGGGCCATCGGCAGCGCCGGGCGCAACGCCGTGCTGTCCAGGCATACCTACGCGCACCGGGCCCGGCAGCTGGAGAACGTCCTCGGCATTTAAAAATCCGGATCGGAGGGACCCGTTTGGAAAAGCTCAAGATTGTCATTCTCGGACTTTCAATTACGTCATCGTGGGGGAACGGGCACGCGACGACATACAGGGGCCTGGTGCGCGAGCTCGCCGGGCTCGGGCACGACGTCCTTTTCCTGGAGCGGGACGTCCCCTGGTACGCGGCCAACCGGGACGCCCCATTTGCCTTCGGCACGACTGCCCTTTATTCCGATCTCGGGGACCTCAGGGACCGCTTTGAGCAGGACGTCCGGGACGCCGATTTCGTCATGGTCGGCTCTTACGTGCCGGACGGGATCGCCGTGGGCCGCTGGGTGCTTGAAACCGCCGGGGGCGCCACGGGTTTTTACGATATCGACACGCCGGTCACGCTGGCCCGGCTTGCCCGGGGAAACGGCCAGTACATCGCGAAGGAGATGATATCGCAATACGGCCTATACCTCTCGTTCACCGGAGGGCCGATTCTGGAGAAGCTCGCGAGGGATTACGGCGCCAACATGCCGCGCGCTTTCTACTGCTCATTCGATCCCGAGCTCTACCGCCCCGGCGTGAAAGAGCCGAACTGGGACTTGGGGTACATGGGGACTTACAGCAGGGACAGGCAGCCCGCCCTGGAATCGCTGATGCTGGAGCCTGCCCGCCGGTGGCCCGCGGGGCGCTTCACGGTGGCCGGCCCCCTTTACCCGGCCGAGCTGCAGTGGCCCGCGAACGTCAGCAGGGTCGACCACGTGAACCCGCTCAAGCACCGCGACTTCTACCTGGCGCAGAAGTTCACGCTCAACATCACCCGGGCCGACATGGTTCGGGCCGGCTACTCGCCGAGCGTGAGGCTCTTCGAGGCGGCCGGCTGCGGAGTGCCCATTATCAGCGATTACTGGGAGGGGATCGAGGATTTCTTCGCGACCGGCGCGGAGGTGCTGATTTCCCGCTCGGCCGCGCAGACCCTGGAATTCATCCGCGACCTGCCGGAAGCGGAGCGCCTGGCGATTGGGGAAAGGGCGAGGATGAAGGCGCTGGCGGGACATACGGCGGCCCACCGGGCAAGGGAGCTGGAAGGCTACATCAGGGATTTGAGATTTCAGATTTGAGATTTCAAACGAAAAAACCTTAATTTTAAATCTCAAATCTGAAATCTGAAATTAATCGAGGCGCTTTTGAGAATAGTCATTTTCGGACTCACGATCAGCTCTTCCTGGGGGAACGGCCATGCCACCATTTGGCGGGGGCTGTGTTCCTCCCTGGCCAGGCGCGGCCACGAGATCGTCTTCTATGAAAAGGACGTGCCGTATTATGCGAAGAACCGCGACATGGCGGACCCGCCGGGGATCAGGCTGCGCCTGTACAGGGAATGGGACGAGGCGAAGAAAGAATCTTTGGCCGATGTGCAAAAGGCCGATGTCTCCATGGTGACGTCCTATTGCCCGGACGGCATCGCCGCTTCCGAACACGTCTTGGCATACTCCAAAGGCCTGCGGGTCTTTTACGACCTCGACACGCCCGTGACCCTCGAAGCGCTCGCCCGCGGAGAACGCGTCCCCTACATCGGCAGCAGCGGGTTTGCCGGTTTCGACCTGGTCCTGAGCTTTACCGGGGGTGAGGCCCTGGTCGAGATGCGCAACAGGCTCGGCGCGAAAAAGGCGGCGCCCCTTTACGGCAGCGTCGACCCGGAGGTGCACCG
The DNA here is from genome assembly GCA_039680225.1 of Syntrophaceae bacterium. Classification (GTDB taxonomy): domain Bacteria; phylum Desulfobacterota; class Syntrophia; order Syntrophales; family UBA4778; genus JBDKTK01. Next base: position 23,590 of record JBDKTK010000127.1, on the reverse strand, counting down.
GCCTGTAGAGGTCCCGGAAATGTGCCGCGTTGATTTTTCCTATCTCGGCACCTATGCCGCGGACCGGCAGGCCGCGCTGGAGAGCCTCTTCGTCCGGACCGCGCGCAAGTTGCCGGGGAAAACGTTCCTGATCGGCGGTTCCCTTTATCCCCCGGATTTCCCCTGGACCCGGAACATTTTTTACATCCCGCACATCGCCCCTCCCGGCCACTCGCGGTTCTATTGCGCCTCGCGCCTGACATTGAACGTCACGCGGGGCGCCATGGCGCGGATGGGGTACTGCCCGTCGGGAAGGCTCTTCGAGGCGGCCGCCTGCGGAACGCCGGTAATCAGCGATAACTGGGAAGGCCTCGACCATTTCTTTGAGCCCGCCAGAGAAATCATCCTGGCCGCCGGCACCGAAGATGCGACAGCCGCAATCGAAATGAGCCAGGCGGAGCTCGCCGCAATCAGCCGGGCCGCCAGGGAGAGAGTAATGCGGGAGCACACGGCGGAGCGCCGTGCCGTTCAGTTCGAAGCCTTGATAAACGGGGAGGTGTGAACTCATGTGGGGCATCATCCCGGCGGCAGGCGCAGGCAGCCGCATCCAGCCGCTGGCCTTTTCCAAGGAACTCCTGCCCGTCGGGAGCCGCATGGACGGGGAGATCGAAAGGCCCAAGGCCGTGAGCGAATACCTGGTGGAAAGGATGGTCCTCGGCGGTGTTACCAAGATCTGCTTCGTGATATCGGCCGGCAAATCCGACATCATGGAATATTACGGCGGCTCGATCGCCGGGGTCCCCATCTGCTATGCCGTGCAGCCCCGCGCCTGCGGGCTGTGCGACGCGGTCTTCCAGGCCCTGCCCCTGGTCCACCCCGATGAAGAGGCGGCCGTGGGGCTGCCCGACACGATCTGGTTCCCCGCCGACGCCCTCAGCGCCCTGCCCGCCGGCTCCTTCTCCTTCCTGGTATTTCCGGTGGACAACCCCGGGCTCTTCGACGCAGTCGTAACGGATGGAAATGACAGCGTGCTCGAGATCCAGGTCAAGGACCCCCGGGCGAAATCGTCCTGGATCTGGGGTGCCTTCAAATTCCCGGGGGCGGTCCTCTACAACCTGCACCGTTTGTGGCTGAGCAGGGGCCGCGCCGATGAATACCTCGGGACCCTCGTCAATGCCTGGCTCGCTGAGGGAGGGAAAGCCCGCGCCGTGCGCGCCGGCAAATCTTACGTGGACGTCGGGACATTCAACGGGTACAGGCAGGCCCTGCACCTGCTGGCGGCCGAAAAATCCGGCCCGGGACCGGCGGGCGCCATAAACGTTGACGGGACAAATGCGCGGAAGCTGAGGAGCGCAAAATGACAAGGGCCGGGGCAGGCAGCAACCTCCAGGAAATGATCAGGGCGCGCGTCCGGGAACTGGGGGAGTGGTTCCAGAACATGGACCTGCACGGGGTCCAGACCGCCCCCGACCATTTCCTCGGCGATTACCCGATGGTCAAATGGCGGCGCTTCTCCCGCTCGATACCCGTTGACCTGAGCGGCAGGTCGGTCCTGGACATCGGCTGCAACGCGGGTTTCTATTCCATCGAGATGAAGAAACGGGGCGCGGACCGGGTGCTGGGGATCGACTGCGACGAGGACTACCTTGCCCAGGCGCGCTTTGCCGCGGAGGTCTGCGGGGCCGATATCGAGTTTATGCATATGTCGGTTTACGATGTGGCCCGGCTCCGCGAGAAATTCGACATCGTGCTGTTCCTCGGCGTCCTGTACCACCTGCGCCACCCGCTGCTCGCCCTCGACCTTTTATACGAGCATGTGACGCGCGACCTTCTCGTCTTTCAATCGATGCTGCGCGGCAGCATGAAAGCGGAGGAAATGCAGGACGATTACCCCTTCTGGGAAAAGCAGGTCTTTGATGGCCCGGATTTCCCCCGGATGTTTTTTATCGAGAAGAATTTTGCGGGCGACCCGACCAACTGGTGGATCCCCAACCGGGCCTGCGCCGAGGGCCTGCTCAGGTGCGCGGGTTTTGAAATCCTCGAGCACCCCGAACAGGAAGTGTATATCTGCCGCCGGATGCCGGAGATCAGGAAATGATCGAAGCAGTCATGTTATGGAATGAGCCCAATAACCTCTCCCACTGGGATTTCAATATCGACCCCGACTGGAAAATATACGCGGAAATGGTCAAAGAGGCAGGCATGGCCGTAAAAGCGGAGAATCCCGCATTGCTCAGGGTCCTGGGAGGGATCTCTCCCATCGATCCCAATTTCATCATGAACATGAAATCAAAGGGCGTCCTGGAGCACGTGGACGTCCTCGCCGTCCATGGGTTCCCCCTGGACTGGAACCACTGGACCATTCACGAGTGGCCGGACAAGCTTGCCGAGATAGAGCGGGTCAGCCCCCTGCCGGTTTGGGTCTCGGAAGTCGGTGTATCGACGTTCGGGGCCGAGGAGATCCAGCAGTTCGGGATCCGCCGGACGGCGGAGCTCCTGATCAACCGGACCGCCCGCATCCACTGGTACAGCCTCTACGACCTGCCCCGCGCCTGGCCCGCGGAGACCAGGCACCGCGAAAGCGAGGGTTCTTCATATTACCGGCACTTTTACATGGGCATCCTGCGGGAGGACGGCACACCCAAGATCGGCCTGCCCGTCTATGCCGAATTCACCCCCGCTTTCGGGATCTGCCAGTGGTTCCACTTCGCCGATCCCCGCCTGGATGAAGCCGTGACCTGGCTGAAAAAGCTCGGGGTCAGACACCTGCGCACGGGGATAAGCTGGGCGGACAGTTACCGCCCCGGCGCCGAAAAGTGGTTTGACCGGCAGATGAAATCGCTCGAACGCTTTGACGTGACGCTCACGTTCTGCTTCACCCCGGCGGAGCTGGGCATCAGCCACCACCACACGAGCCCGCCGCGCGAGCCGCGGGCCTATGCCGATTTCTGCGCAAGGATGGTGAGGAGATATGCAGGCTGAAACCTTGAGGGAGATCATCTCCGGAACTGAGGAGGGGCGCGAGATCCTGGTGGTTGCGGCCCATCCCGACGACGAGACGATCGGCTGCGGGGCGACCCTGAAGAAGACAAGCGGCAGGGTCAGGGTCCTGCACGTCACGGACGGCGCGCCGCGCGATATGGTCGACGCCGGAGCGGCGGGATTTTCCACCCGGGAGGCCTACGCCCAGGCGCGCCGCGCCGAAGCCCGCGCGGCCCTCAAACTGGCGGGACTCGGGCCGGAGCGCTGCCGCCAATTGGGCATTGTCGACAAGGAGGCCGCCCTGAGCATGGCAGACATAACGCTGATGCTCAGGGACATGATCCTGGAAGTATGTCCGGGCATCGTCCTGACTCACCCTTACGAGGGAGGACACCCCGACCACGACGCCGCCTCGTTCTGCACGTTTTACGCGGTCGAGCTGCTGCGCCGCGGCGGCGCCCCGGCGAACTTCGCGGCGCCGGCCGTCTGCGAGATGAGTTCATATCACGCCCGGGACAACGGACAGGGCAGGACGCGAATGGCGTTTTATGAATTCCTCCCCGGCTACGGCCGGGAGGTCGTCACTGCCAGGCTGACCCGCCCCGAGCGGGAGATGAAAGCGGCGATGATCGACTGCTTCAAGACCCAGAAGAAGATCCTCCAGGCCGTCCCGCTGGACATCGAGATTTTCCGGGTCGCCCCCCGCTACGATTTCACCCGGCCGCCCCACCCGGGGAAGCCTTTATACGAATGCTGCAACTGGGGGATGACCGTCAACAAGTGGCTCAGGCTGACGCAGGCTGCGATCAGGATTCTGCAAATTTGAGAGCGCCGGCGCAACCTTGATTATCAGGCGCCGGAATTCCGGAGGTGCACAATGAAAGGCATCACAGTTCTGAGCATCGCTTACCCGTTCGCGCCGGTGCGGGAAGATACCGCCGGGGGCGCCGAGCAGGTCCTGAGGTACATGGATGAAGCGCTGGTGGAGGCGGGGGCCGTATCGACCGTCATCGCCTGCCGGGGATCAAAGGTCCGCGGGAACCTCGTTGAAACAGGCCGGCCGGGCAAGATCGACGATTCCGCGCGGTCCCGGGCATACAGGGAGATAAAAGCGGCTGTCGATTACTGCCTGGACGCATACCCGGTGGACCTTGTCCACATGCACGGCCTGGATTTCGACAATTACCTCCCCGATGGCCCTGCTGCCGCTGTCCCGGTGCTGGCGACGCTGCACCTGCCCATCACGTTCTACAACCCCGCCGTATTCGACCTCGGCCGCCCCAACGTCCACCTCCAGTGCGTCTCGTATTCCCAGCTGCGCCTCTGCCCGCCGGAGTTCGCGGAAATCCCGGTCATTGAAAACGGCGTGGACGTCAACAGGTTTTCAACCGGCATTTCGCGGCGCTGCTTCGCGCTCTCGCTCGGCAGGGTCTGCCCGGAAAAAGGCTTCCACCTGGCTCTCGACGCCGCGCGCCTCGCCGGCATGCCCCTCTTCATCGGGGGCGAAGTCTTCGGGTATGAAGCGCACGAAACCTATTACCGCGAATCGATCGCGCCCCGGCTGGACGGCTCGAGATACAGGTTCCTCGGCCCGCTGGGGCTCGCCCGCAAGCGCCGCCTCCTGAGCGCCGCCCGCTGCCTGCTCGCCCCGAGCCTCGCGGCCGAGACAAGCTCGCTCGTCGCCATGGAAGCGCTCGCCTGCGGCACGCCGGTAATTGCCTTCCCCGCGGGGGCGCTGCCGGAAATAGTCGAGCACGGAAAGACCGGGTTCATCGTTGAGGACGTGCGCGGGATGGCCGAGGCCATGAAACATGCGGACCGGATAGACCCCGATGAATGCCGCCGCGCCGCGGCCGGGAGGTTTTCGGCAAACCGTATGGCTTCCGGGTATTTCGGATTGTACAATAAAATTATTGAAAGGTCTTCGGGGTACAAACATGCCAGCGCAACTCTCCCGGGCCAGGCCCGGCAAATCCGGTAATTCCGGGCCTGCCTGCCGCGTTGAAGAGATCTCCGCTTTCGAAGGTCTGGACAAGCTGCGACCCGAGTGGTCCCGGCTGTGGTCCCGGTGCCCCTGGGCAACGCCCTTCCAGTCCCCGGAATGGCTCCTCCCGTGGTGGGAGCACCTCGGGCGGGGGGAGCTCTGGGCGATTGCGGTAAGGGAGGCCGGAGAGGATTCAGAGCTTATGGGGCTTGCCCCCCTCTACATCCTGAAAGGCAGGGCCATGTTCATCGGCACCGGCGTCTCCGATTACCTGGACGTGCTGCTTTCGCCTGAATACGACAGGCGGGACGTGCACCGGGCGTCGTCCCTTATTTTCGGGCACCTGGCCGCGTCACAGTCCAAATGGGAAATCTGCGACCTGCAGGAGGTGCGCACGGAATCCCCCCTGATGACGGCCGAAAAACCGCAGGGCGTGCTCTGTTCCACGGACCAGCTCGGGACCTGCCCGGTGCTGATGCTCTCCGGGATACCCGAGCCCTCCCCCTCCGACCATCCCGTGTTGCGGACGAGCTACCGGAAGGCATGGCGCAATATCAGGAACAACGGAAAGGCCTGGGTTGAGACGGCTCGGGATGAGGACCTCGACCATTGCCTCGACGCCCTCTTCCGGCTGCACGGCGCCCGCTGGGCAAAGCGCCGCCACCCGGGAGTGCTTTCCGACCTGAATGTCCGCGGGTTCCACCGGAAGGCGGCGCGCGGCCTCCTGGCGGCCGGGTGCCTGCGCCTGAATTGCCTCTATTTTGAGAACGAGATCATTGCCGCCCTTTACGCGTTCGAGCAAAAAAACAAAGTCTATTGTTATCTGAGCGGCTTCAACCCGCGCTTTGAAAGGCTGAGCCCCGGGAAGATAGTCCTGGGCTATGCGATTGAAAACGCAATCCGCGCCGGCATCAGCGAAGTGGATTTCCTGAGGGGGAGCGAATCGTACAAATACCAGTGGGGCGTCCGCGACAGGCCCAATTACAGAATTGTCCTGAAGCGCCCTGAAGAGATTGATGCCGGCGTCAATGCCGAGAGAGAGGCAGGGGCCGAATGACTACCGTCTTCCTGGTCCGGCATGCCGAGTTCGACCTTATCGGGAAAACGCTCTGCGGCCGCTCGCGGGGGATCAGCCTCAACGAGAGGGGCAGGGCCCAGGCCGCAAGCCTCGCGGCCCGACTCGCCCGCTATCCCCTCCGGGCAATCGCCTGCAGCCCGCTGGACCGCGCCTGCGAGACGGCGCGCCCGCTGGCGGAGCTCACCGGGATCGAGATCAGGGAATCCCCCGGCCTCAACGAAATAGCATTCGGCCAGTGGACGGGACTCTCTTTCGAAGAGTTGCGCGGTTTTCCCGAATGGAACGATTTCAATGCCTGCCGGAGCTGCAACCGCGCGCCGGGGGGCGAGTCATTGATAGAAGTGCAGTCGCGGGCGGTCGCGGAGATAAACAGGCTGTCCGCTGAATTCCCGGACGGCCATATCGCCGTAATCAGCCACGGCGACGTGCTCCGGGCCGCCGTGGCCCATTACCTGGGGATACCGCTCGACTTCCTGATGAGGTTCAAGATAAGCCCGGCATCCGTCAGCATTTTGAATATCCACAACCGCGGGCCCGTGCTGCTTGCATTGAATATCACCGGGGAACTGCCGCCCTGCCATGAACCGCATGCCTGATATGGATGGTCCCGCTTACGATGAATTCGCCCGCTTCTACAACCGGCATTGGGCCTCAAGCCCCTATTACCGGGAAGCGCAGGCCGTCCTCGACTGCCTGCTGTTCTCGCTGCTGCCCCGCGGTTCGGCAGTGCTCGACCTTTGCTGCGGGACAGGCATCATGGCGCGAGCGGCGGTGAAGCGCGGCTTTGCCGTCACCGGGCTGGACATCTCGGGCGGGATGCTCCGTTATGCGCGGCGGGAGCTGCCGCAATCCGCGTTCCTGCAGTGCGATGCGCGCAGCTTCCTGCTGCCGCCGATGTTCAGCGGCGCATTCTCCACGTTTGAAAGCATGAACCACATATTAACGGCGAGCGGACTCGAACAGGTCTTCAGCCGCGTGAGCGCGGCCCTCGCGCCGGGAGGCATCTTCGTGTTCGACCTGCTTACCGAACAGGCCTACGAGACCTTATGGAGCGGCTCTTACGAGATGAGCGACGTGGGCGAGTCATGCATCCTCCGCGGCGGCTACGACCCGCGCCGGCGCACGGCCTGGACGGATGTAAAAATTTTTCGCAGAGGCAGCGGCGGGACAAGTTCTGCGCGGATCTCCGAGAAGTTCCATGACCCGGGGGAAACGGCCCGCTCCCTGGCAGGCGCCGGGTTTGCCGATGCCGGGCTTTTCTGCGCCGATACCGACCTGGGCATGACCGGGAAATTCGGCGTGGGCAGGGTCTTTCTGCGGGCCGTCAAGCCCGGGCTGCTGGAACACTGCCAGGAGGTGAAACCGACTTGATCGTATTCCGGAAACAGGAGCGCCTGGAAGACCCGCAATACGCCGTTAACAGAATAGTCCGGCTGCTCGAGGCCGCGCAGCGCGACCCATCCCACGCGAACATAGTCGAACTCGTAATAGAGTACGGCGAATTCGAATCGGCGGCAGCGGATGTCCTCCTCCCGGAAAAGGACGACATCGGGCCGGAGATTGCAATGCTCAGGGAAACAGCCCTGCTGCTGGGCAGGATTTTCTGCAAGTCCTGGATGCTGCTGTCGGGACCGGGGAAAACACCGGCAGCGCGGCGCGGCGAACTGGCGGAGCTGTTTGCAAGGTCTGCCGCGGCGCTCCGCACATTGTCGCGGCCGGATTTCCTTGACAGCATGCACGGCAGCATCTGCCTGAGGTTCTCGGAAGGGTTCGCCCATTACGGGATATTCCCCGAAACTTATGTCGAAGCGGCGCGGAAATTCTTTGCGGAGGACCGGCCCGCCTCGGCGACCTGCATAGGCCTGCGCAGCATCGGGGCCTGCCTGTCCTCAATCGTCGGCGCAGCGCTGGCGGAACTCGGCTGCACGGTGCGGGCCCTGACGGTCAGGCCGCGCGGGCACCCTTACGACCGCTATGTGAAGCTCGCCGCCGGACTCGAGGAATACCTCCTGCGGAATCAAAAAGAGTTTTTCGTCATCGTGGACGAGGGACCGGGGCTGAGCGGGTCATCCTTCGCGTCAATCGCCGAGCATCTGCGCAGGCTGAGAATCCCGGATGATAAAATCGTCCTGTTCCCCTGCTGGGAGCCCGACGGCTCGGAATTCTTCTCGGAGACCGCGATGCAGTCCTGGCGGCGGTTGAAAAAATGCTCGGCCACATTCGAAGATACATGGACCAATACGGGACGGCTTGCGGAAGGCCTGCCGTACACGGGCCTGGCGGACATCTCGGCCGGAAACTGGCGGCAGCTGATTTGCGGGGGAAACGGCTGGCCCGCCGTCCACCCGCATCACGAGCAGAGAAAGTATATATGCTCCGGACATCAGGACAGCCGGGGCGGTGCGGGTCAAAGGTTTCTTGTCAAATTTGCCGGGCTCGGCCGGTACGGCAAAAAGAAATTTCAGCGGGCCCGTAATCTCGCGGACGCAAATTTTTCGATGCCGGCCGCCGGCATCGCCAACGGGTTCATAATCAGCAGCTTCGCCGGGGGCCGCCCGCTTGCCGCCGCGGACCTCTCGGCCGCGCTGATCGAGCGCATGGCGCAGTACCTGGCCTTTTTGAAAACGAGATATCCCGCCGAACCCGACCTGAGCGCCGCAGCGATGCTGCAGATGGTGGAGATAAATGCCGGCGAGGGGCTCGGAAAGGCATGGGCGCGGAAAACCGGGCGCCTTGCAAAAATGAAGGGCCTGCTGGAGGGCGAAGCGGCCGAAATCGACGGGCGCATGCTTCCGCATGAATGGATACTTTCAGAAGGCCGCTATCTCAAGGCGGACGCCCTGGACCATCACGCCGACCAGTTCTTTCCCAAGCGCCAGGACATCGCGTGGGACATTGCCGGCGCGGCGGTCGAGTTCGGCATGGACCGGGCACAGATTGATTTTTTGCTGGACAGGTATGCGGAGCTTTCGCTTGACCGCAGCGCGGCTGAAAAACTTCCGCTCTATTCAATCTGCTATCTCGCCTACCGGCTGGGCTACAGCGCGCTTGCGGAACAGTCGCTCACCGGCACAACCGACGGCCGGATGTTCGGCATCCTCAAATCCCATTATGCAAAACTTCTCAAAAAACACCTGAGCGCAATCTGAATTTCTTTATCTGAAATTTCAAATCTCAAATCTGAAATCTTCATGCCTCATCCCTAAACTTACAATCAATTCAGGACATTCAGGAAAGTAAATCAGAAATTCCTGTATGGAATTACATAGCCGGAAATGCAAAAAACTATACATTCCCAAATAAAGAGGTGTTGCTCATGAGCGAAAGGGTCAGCGGAGTTACCACGGATCATGGAAAGATCCGCAAGTGGGCGGAAGAGCGCCAGGGCCGCCCGGCAAAAGTGAAAGGCACCGGGGCGAAGGAAGACATCGGGATGATCAGGCTCGACTTCCCGGGTTACAGCGGCGAGGGCTCCCTGGAGGAAATATCGTGGGACCAGTTCTTCGAGGAATTCGAAAAGCGTAAACTCGCTCTTTTGTACGAAGAAAAGACAGCAAAGGGAGAAACCAGCCGCTTCAATAAAATTATCAGCAGGGAGGAATCTCCGAAAAGGAAGAGGCACTAGTAAAAAAACGCAAACCGGGTCAGGACGCAAACGCGGGGCGGTGCGGATTCTGGACAAACCATTTACTGATTTGACTTAGCGCAATTTCAGTGATTCCGAAAACCTAAATCAGGAGCGCCTGTATAGCGGAACATACCCTCTTAATTATAGAGTACATACCGCAGAAAGTAGGGAATAGGCGCAAGATGCAAGGGGGAATTCCCGCACGTCTAATAGCAACGGCAGGGATTGTCCTCGCCAAATTTTCCCGGCCCATCCGGAATTTTCAGTAATGCCCGATAATGAAAAAACAAACTGTCGAAAGTTCAAAGGTCCGCAAAGGAGAATGTTATGGAACGCCTCAAAAATGCCGTCTTGACGATTTCCATTTTCATTTTTTTTATCTCCTGCGCCCCCGTGGTAAAGTACCCCGCCCCTATCAGCCGTGATCAGAAGCCTTATTCCACGGACGAATACAGGATCCAGATCGGCGACGTCCTCGACGTAAAATTTTATTACAACCCCGAGCTCAACGACTCGGTGACGGTCCGTCCCGACGGGCGGGTGTCCCTGCAGCTTGCGCCTGAAGTGATGGCGGCGGGCATCACCCCCAATGATCTCGCCGGCCAGTTGCGGGAGCGCTACCGCGGCGAGCTGCGCAACCCGCAGGTCACGGTAATAGTCCGCAGTTTCGGTTCGCAGAGAATGTTTGTCGACGGCGAGGTCGGCACTCCCGGGCTTGTCACGCTTACCGGCCCTCTTACTGTGATGCAGGCAATCGCCGAAGCGGGCGGAATGAGAGAAACGGCGCGCGTCAACGAGGTCCTGGTAATCCGCCGCACTGCGGCGAAAAAACCGCAGGTGATGACGGTCAATCTTGAAAATGCCATAAACGGCACGGACCTCGGGCAGGACATTTACGTCCTGCCGTTCGATATCGTTTATGTGCCCAGATCGCCTATAGCCAATGTCGATCTTTGGGTGGACCAGTACATTCGGAGGCTTATACCTGTTCCGTTCGGGTTTGGTTGGACAATTTAAAAACGAGGTGTTAAATGCAAAGCTACAAGCAATCGGCAGGTCTCAGAGACTTATTTGGAATTATTTTCAAGCATAAGAAAAAAATTATTTTCATATTCCTCGCCGTGAGTTCAATCACGGCAATAGTTACCCTGCTGCTCCCCCCGACTTACGAGGCAAAGTCGAATGTCCTGATCAAGGTCGGGCGGGAGCATATCTACCGGGCCGAAACCGGCGATTTGCGCCCCTCAATCTTCTTTACCCCGGACGGGGCAGTCAGTTCGGAGATCCAGATCATGACCAGCCGCGACCTCATTTCCAGGGTGGTCACGGCAATCGGCCCGGAAAAAATGTATGGGCATTTCCTGTCGGCATCGCTGCTGGGCGGGACGCCCATGGAGTCCGCTGTTTCGCAATTCGAGAAGGACCTCAAAGTTGAGCAGAAGCCGCGAGCCGACGTCATCAGCGTCATCTTCAGCCACAGCGACCCGAAGATCGCCGCGCAGTCTGTCAACCTTCTCATTGATTATTTCCGGGACCAGCACCTGAAGGTGTTCCGCGGCCCGGTCACGGCGTTCCTTGAACAGCAGGTTGCCTTCCACGAAAAGCGCTTGCGCGAATCCGAACAGCAAATCGAGGATTACAAGCAGAAAAACCGCATCTTCGCCCTTGAGGAACAACGGGCCACCCTGCTGAGACAGCGCACAGATCTCGATACGTCCATGCTGATGGCGCAAAACGAGATAAAGCAAATTCAGCTGAGCGGGTCCGGGCCGGCCGGGATGGGCCGCTCCCCCGAACAGCAGGCGAGCATTGACGCCGCCAAAGCCCGGCTGCTCGAGCTCCAGCTTAAGGAAGAGGAAATCCTCCGGAAGTATAATGAAGACACCCAGATCGTCGCGGGGATCAGGCAGGAGGTCAAGGTGGTGAAGGACTTCATCACCGAGCAGGAGAAGTTCGGGGATAATCTGGAAAAGAGCCGCACCAGAGCGGCCATCAAGTCACAGGAAGCAAAGATTGCGAATATTGCCACCCAGATAACGGCGCTGGACGCGGCGATCAGGGATATCAATCTGCGCGAAAGGGAATGGCAGAATCTGAAGCGCGATTTCGCCATGAACGAAACCAATTACCAGACATCCATGAGAAAGCTGGAAGAGGCCCGGATATCGGACGAAATGGACGCAAAAAAAATGGCCAACATCAGCGTGCTGCAGACCGCGACGGTTCCGTCGAAACCGGTGAGGCCCGATGTCGGCAAGAACATCATGCTCGGCATGCTTTTCGGCGCTGTCGCCGGCTTCGGACTGGCCTTCGTTTCCGAATATTCGGCCCAGGGGGCTTCCTCGCCGGAAATCGCGCGGCGCAGGCTCGGCCTGCCGGTGCTGCTGACCCTTCCTTACAAGGAATAGCCGATGTACCTTAATTTTTTCGGCCTCAAAAAAGAGCCGTTCCAGATAACGCCCGATCCCGAATTCCTCTTCCTGAGCGCCAGCCACAGGGAGGCGCTGGCCTCGATAATTTACGGCATAGAAAAACGCAAGGGCTTCATCGCAATCATCGGGGGAGTGGGCCTGGGCAAAACGACTATTTTCCGCTCTTATCTCGAGCGGATCAACAAGCGCCAGATACGGACGATTTACATATTCAATCCCAACGTTTCATTCAAAAGCCTGCTGAAGACGATCTTCCAGGAGCTGGACATAGCGCCGGTTTCCGACGACACGGTGGAAATGGTCAACCGGCTGCACGATGTCCTGATCGCGGAATACCGCGAGGGGCGCAATATCGTGCTCGCCATCGACGAGGCGCAGAACATCCCCATACCGACCCTGGAAAACCTGCGGATGCTCTCGAACCTGGAAACGGCCAGGGACAAGCTGATCCAGATCGTCTTCATCGGCCAGCCCGAATTCGACGAGATGCTCAAGACCGAGGCCCTCAGGCAGATCAACCAGCGCATCGCGATGCGCTCGACCATCCTGCCCCTGACTCGGAAAGAGAGCGCCGCCTATATAAAACACCGCGTGACAAGGGCGCAGCAGGGCGGCGGAGCTGTCTTTACCGAGGACGCCATCAATAAAATATCCGTGAGGGCCGGCGGCATACCGCGCACGATCAATATCCTGTGCGACAACGCCCTGGTCACGGCCTACGGGTACCAGAAAAAGCCGGTATCCGCCAAAATAGTCGGCGAGATAATCCGGGATTTCGACCGCAGGAAATTGACGTCCCCCTTAAAATGGAAGTACGCGCCCGCTTTCGCGGCGGCGCTTATTGCCGCAGTCTTCTGGATGTACGGCAGGGACGCCGACAGGATGGCTTTCGTCAATTACACTCCCGGCCCCCCTGTTCTCCTGAAACCCGCGGAAGTCGCCGCGCCGGAAGCGGCCCGCGCGGGCTATATCCGGCAGCCGATCCAGGCCCCGGCGAAAGCGTCTATGATAGACGGGGCGGGGGCGGACCCGGCAAAGGCGGGGCCGGAACCCGTCCCGCAGAAAAGCAGCGAAGCCGCCTCCCGGAAAGCCTCGCAAAAAGCGGATTACGTCCGGACCATAAAAAAAGGCGACACCCTGAGCAGCCTTATCAGGGAGCAATACGGTTATGTTGACGACCGGATGATAACGCTGGTGCGCGACAGCAATCCCTGGATAAAAAATTCCAACATGATTTTCACCGGCTTCGATCTGGTCCTTCCCTATATCGACAAGACCAAAAATGAAAAGGAGAGGTAAATGAGCAAGAAATTCGAGGCGCTCGAACAGGCCGAAAGAGACTTGAAGGGAGTGAGGCAGGATTTTTCTTCAGGGCCTGAAGAATATCTTTCGAGCCTTCCCGCGCTGCACCTCGAAAACGAGATTCTCGCCCTTCACCAGACGCTGGACCTGCTCCTGCCGAGGAACCGCAAGATCATCCAGTTCATCGGGGTTTGCGGCGGCGAGGGGGCCTCCACCGTGTGCCGGGAATTTGCCCGCACCTCCGCCATGAAAATGGGCAGGAACGTCCTGTTGATCGACGCCGACCGCCAGGACCAGTCGCAGTACGGCTTCTTCCACCTCCGGGCCGACTGCGACTGGCGGAGCGTCCTCCTGGAAGGCGCCCCGCCGGACAGGGCGCTGCAGCAGGTAGGCACGTCAAACCTGTTCCTGAGCCTGATGTGCTCCGGCGATTATCCGGGAGGCAAGATCTTCAGCCTGCACAATTTCCGGGAATTCTGGGACAGGCTCAAGGAGCGCTTCGACCTGATCCTGTTCGATACGGCGCCGCTCACGTCGTGCGCCGACGCCCTTGCCGTTTCCAAGCATGTCGACGGCGTGATCATCGTCCTCGAAGCCGACAAGACCAGGCTGCCGGCCGCGGAGAGCGTCCGGGACAAGCTGCGGGACAGCGGGGCCAACGTGCTCGGCACCATTTTCAACAAGCGCCGCTTCCACATCCCCGCAGCCATTTACAAGCGGTTGTAAAGGGCATGTCGATGCTGAATTCACTCATAAGCAGGTTCAATCCCCTGCTGAGGGCCGAAAGGTTTTTTGAATCGGCGGCGGCCTGGACGGACAGGGACTGCGGAATCTATTCGGAAAAGTACTTCAACGAAATGCTGCGCCTCGAGAGGAAAAGGACGGAGCGTTCGGGAAGACCCTTCATCCTGGTCCTGCTCGACTTGAGCGAATACGGCGAGACAGCGGGACGGGGCAAGTTCAGGGAGCTCGCCAAAACGGTCAGTTCCCTGACGAGGGACATCGACGTGAAAGGCTGGTATTCGAGCGGAAGGATAATCGGCCTCGTGCTGCTCGAGATAAGCGGCGGACAGGCGGCGAGGCAGGTGGGGGAAAAACTCAGGCGCGAGATAATCAGGACAGTGGGCGAAAAAGACGCAGGCGCAATCAAGATGTCGTTCCATCTTTACCCGGAGGAAAAGGCCGGGCGCTTTGATCCGGCCCTCTATCCGGACCTGCGGGACAGGGGCAGGAGCGCGACCGGCTTCAAGAGGCTCCTGGACCTGACATTCAGCGCGGCCGGGCTCTTGCTGCTCTCGCCGGTTTTTGCCGCGGCGGCAGCGCTGATCAAATTGACATCGGAGGGGCCGGTCCTCTTCCGCCAGGAGCGGGTCGGGCATCTGGGGAAAAGCTTCATATTTTTAAAGTTCCGGTCCATGTACATAGACCGGGACCACAGGATACACGAGGAATTCATCCGTAACTTCATAAAACCCGCTGCAGCTGAAGCAAACAATTCCCAATCCGTTTACAAAATCAGGAAGGACCCCAGAATAACGCCCCTGGGCCATCTGTTGAGGAAGACGAGCATCGACGAGCTTCCCCAGCTCGTGAACGTGCTGCGGGGAGAAATGTCGCTGATCGGTCCCCGGCCCCCTCTTCCGTATGAATGCGAGATATATGAGAAATGGCACCTGTCCCGCGTGCAGGCAAAACCGGGCATAACGGGCCTCTGGCAGGTTAAGGGCAGAAGCCGCACCAGTTTCGACGAGATGGTCCGCCTCGATCTCAAATATATAAGAGAATGGTCGCCGTGGCTGGACATCAAGATCCTGTTAAAGACGCCGTGGGCAGTGCTTACGTGCAGGGGCGCTTATTAAAACTTTTTCTCTCCACAAACTGACGCAAAGCTGAAAAAATAATTAAGTCCGGAGAATGCAAATGATTCGCATAGGTGTGATCGGGTTCGGATACTGGGGACCTAACATCCTCCGCAACTTCAGCAGCCTGGAATCCGTCGAGGTCAAGTACGTCTGCGACCTCGACGAGGGCGCGCTCAAAAGGGCGCAGCGGGCCTATCCGGGCGTCGGCCTGACAACGCGCTCCCGGGATATCACCTCAGCCGCAAACATCGACGCAGTGGCGATAATCACGCCCGTCGGCACGCATTACGAGCTCGCCAGGCAGGCCCTGGAAAACGGCAAGCACGTCTTCGTCGAGAAGCCTTTCACTTATACGGCGGACGAGGCGAAACGCCTCATCGATATCGCCGAGAAAAAAAGCCTGAGGATCATGATCGACCACACCTTCCTCTTCACGGGGGCGGTGAGGAAAATCAAGCAGCTTATAAACGACGAGGGCGCCCTGGGCGATCTCTATTATTTCGATTCCACGCGGGTCAACCTGGGGCTCTTCCAGCACGACGTGAATGTTGTCTGGGACCTCGCGCCCCACGACCTGTCCATAATGGACTACCTGATCAAGGAAAGGCCGACCGCGGTGATCGCGACGGGCGAGGCCCATTTCAACCACAGCCTCGAGGACGTCGCTTATATCACGATGTACTTTCCCAACAAGCTGATAGCGCACATCAACGTCAACTGGCTTTCTCCGGTGAAGGTCAGGACAACGCTGATCGGCGGCGCCAGGAAAATGCTGGTCTGGAACGACCTGGACGTCGACGAGAAGATCCGCATCTACGACAAGGGCGTGGAAGTCAATAATTGCGAAAGCATGTACGACCTCCTCGTCAGCTACCGCTCGGGCGACATCTGGGTGCCGAAGGTCGAGAAGATCGATGCGCTGCGGCTCGAGGCGGAGTGCTTCCGCGACTGCATAATGAACGGCATGAAACCGATAAACGACGGGCATGCGGGGCTGCGCATCGTGGAGATGCTGCAGGCCGCCAACAAATCGCTGAAGAACAAGGGCGAGATGGTCTACCTGTAAATTTTACCATCTGAGCATCACCCCTTTTCCAAACGGGGGAAAAAAATGCAGGAACAGATATCCCTATGAAAGCGGAGACACTGCCTGAAACCGGCAGGACAATAATTCCATTAGTGGACCTGCGCGCCCAGTTCGAGACCATCAGGCGGGAGGTCAACGAAGCGATCGCCGCCGTTATCGAGAGCTCCGCCTTCATCGGCGGGCCGCACGTGCCGCAGTTCGAAAAGGCATTTGCGCAATTCTGCTCAGTGCGGCATGCGGCCGGCGTCGGCAGCGGCACCTCCGCGCTCAAGCTGGCCCTTGAGGGCCTCGGGATCGGGCCGGGCGACGAGGTCATCACGGTCCCCAACAGCTTCATTGCGACAGCCGAAGCGATCAGCGCCTGCGGGGCGGCGCCCGTCTTTGCCGATATCGACCCGGAAACGGATACGATGGACCCGGACAACCTCAAAAAGGCCCTCACCACCAGGACAAAAGCCGTGGTCCCCGTCCATCTTTACGGCCAGACCGCTGACATGGACCCGGTCCTGGAATTTGCGAAGGAGCACGGGCTCAAGGTCGTCGAGGACGCCTGCCAGGCGCACGGGGCCCTGTACAAGGGACGGCCGGCGGGCTCGCTCGGAGACGCCGGCTGCTTCAGTTTTTATCCCGGGAAGAACCTCGGCGCCTATGGCGAGGCGGGCGCGGTGGTCACCGGCAACAGCGAGCTGGACGCGAGGATCAGGGTTTTCAGGGACCACGGGCAAAAGCTCAGGTACCGCCACGAGGTGATCGGCTGGAACGACCGCCTTGACGGGATCCAGGCGGCCGTGCTCAACGTGAAGCTCAAGTATCTCGCCGGGTGGAACGAAGCCCGCCGGCAGCGGGCCGCCTGGTACGCCGCCCTCCTTTCCGGCCGAGCGGTGAAGCTTCCGGAGGAGGCCCCCTGGTCCCGGCACGTCTATCACATCTACGCAGTCGGGGTGCCGGACAGGGACGAGTGCCTGAAATTCATGAACGCGAGGGGGGTTGGCTGCGGCGTCCATTATCCCGCGCCCATTCACCTGCAGCGGGCCTACGCGCACCTGGGGCTGGGGGAAGGCAGCTTCCCGGCCGCGGAGCGGCGCTGCCGCGAGGTGCTGTCACTCCCGATGTACCCGGAATTGACCGCGGAGCAGGTGCAATACGCGGCGTCAACCCTGCTGGAATTTTTGCAGACCGGAAGCACCGGAGGGGCGCACTGAATGATACCGGACAGCATTTCTGAAAGCACCAACCTTCAGATCGTCAACCCCCTGGAAATCCAGGACTGGGATGAAAAGGCGCTCAAATCGCCCGAGTGCACTTTTTTCCATTCGCAATGCTGGGCCAGGGCGCTGAGCGATGCCTACGGGTACAAACCCGTCTATTTCGTGACGCCTGCATCCGACGCCGGGTACGCGCGGCTGTTTGCGGTCATGGACATCAGCAGTTTCCTGACCGGCAGGAGGGGCGTTTCCCTGCCTTTTTCCGATTACTGCCCGCCCATAGTGCCGCAGGAGGACAGGGAAGGCGAATTTCGCGACATACTCGAGGTTGCCGCCGGTCACGGAAGGAACGCCGGGTGGAAATACCTGCAAATCAGGGATGGGCGGCATTTCCCGGAGCACGCGGCGTCTTATTCCACTTACTACAGGCACACGCTGGAGCTGCTGGAAAACGAAGACCTGATATTCAAGCAGTTCCAGGGCAGCACAAAACGGAACATCCGCAAGGCCCTCAGGGCTGGGTTGACTGTTTCCATCAGCAATTCCCTGGATTCCGTCCTGAGCTACTTCAAGCTGCACGGGCTTCTGAGGAAAAGGCACGGCTTGCCCTCCCAGCCCCTTTACTTTTTCAAAAGCATCCACAAAAATGTAATTGGTCCCGGGAAAGGCTTTGTGGTCCTCGCTTTACATAACGGCAAGCCAGTGTCCGGGGCTGTTTTCTTCCATTTCGGCAAGAAGGCTGTCTACAAATACGGCGCCTCCGACCTCGCCTGCCAGCACCTCAGGGTCAACGACCTCGTGATGTGGGAGGCAATCCGCCTGCTCGCCCGCAACGGATTTCACAGCCTGTGCTTCGGCAGGACCGACATGGACAACGAGGGGCTGCGCCGTTTCAAATCGGGCTGGGGCACGCAGGAGAGCATAATCAGGTACCACGAGATCGATCTGAAAAAAGACAAGCTCCTTACGGCAGGCGGGGACGGCGCCCGCCTGGCCAGGGCCGTCATGGGCAGGATGCCCGTGCCAGTGCTCAACATAATCGGACATTTGCTTTACAGACATATGGGCTGACTTCTCTCTTATCCGGTTTCCTCCTCCCGGCTCGACCTCCCAGGGGCAAATGCAATCGTGATGAAGCTTTAATGAATTCCGGGATGATGAATTTAATCATGAGAAATTTAAGCAGGCCGGGCATTCTCAATCTTTATTACTCATTGAAGCCCTGGCTGCCCCGCGGCCTTCAGATTGCCATGCGCAGGCAAATCGCCCGGCTGAAAATGCGCACCTGCTCCGATACCTGGCCGATAGACAAACATTGCGCAAAGGCCCCCGAGGGCTGGCCCGGCTGGCCGGGAGGGAACAAGTTCGCGTTCGTCATTACGCACGACGTCGACAGCGCCGGCGGGTACGCCAAGTGCCGGGCCCTTGCGGAAATGGAAAAGGAACTGGGCTTCCGCTCATCTTTTAATTTCGTGCCGGAGGGCTACCGGGTGGAACCCGCGTTGAGGAACTACCTGAAGGACAACGGGTTCGAAGTCGGCCTGCACGGTGTCCGGCACGACGGGAAACTGTACAAGACCAGGGAAATCTTCGAACGCAATGCCGCCGTTATAAACTCCTATCTCCGGGAATGG
Organism: Syntrophaceae bacterium; assembly: GCA_039680225.1. Classification (GTDB taxonomy): domain Bacteria; phylum Desulfobacterota; class Syntrophia; order Syntrophales; family UBA4778; genus JBDKTK01. The sequence continues at coordinate 4,417 of JBDKTK010000127.1, read as the reverse complement.
GACTGCGTCGGGTTCCGCTCGCCCTCCATGCACTGCGTGCTGGACTGGATCCATAAACTCGACGTCGAATACGACGCCTCGACATTTGACACCGACCCGTTCGAGCCGTACCCGGGCGGGGTGCAGAACATTTTTCCTTTCGTGGTCAGGGCGGCGGACAACGGCAGGGCTTTCGTGGAGCTTCCCTACACCCTGCCCCAGGATTTCACCCTGTTTGTGCTGATGCGCTGCAGGACCAACGAGATATGGAAAAGGAAGCTGGACTGGATAGCCGGGCGCGGCGGCATGGCGCTCATCAACGCGCATCCGGACTACATGAAGTTTGACGGCAGGAAGTGCGGGAACGAGGAGTATCCGGCGGACCTCTACAGGGATTTTCTTGAATACATCAGGACCTCGCACAAGAGCAGCTATTGGCACGTGCTGCCCCGGGATATGGCCCGTCACTGGGCCGGAAGGACCTGAATGTTTTGTCCCGGGCAGAGATCATGGAAGCGGCCGGCGACAGCCGCCGGGAGGAATTTTCCCGAACGCACACGACCGGCTGCCGGCACTTCAGCCCCAACCACCTGCTGTTCCGGGAAGCCATGAAAGGGGCCGCCGGCGAAGGGTATTCGATTTTCGATTTCGGCCGGACCGCACCCGGCAACAGCTCGCTCATGACGTTCAAGGGCCGCCGGGGGACCGGCGTTTCGGAAATGCCGCATTACTATTATCCGCCCCTGATCAGCAGCCGGATAACGCAGCGGGAAATGCCGCCGGCCTGCAGGCTGATAAAAAGGACCTGCCGCAATGCGCCGGGCCCCGTCCTGATGCGCCTCGGGGAATTCATTTACGGCCATCCGGGATATCGGCATGGAGCAGAAAGGATTGAAAATGGCCCTTGACAAGTCGTCCGCTGAAACGCCGATTGCACATGCGGCCCCGGCCGCTGCCGGCAGGAAATCGATCTGGATAGACCTCGAGAACTCGCCGCACGTTCCTTTTTTCCACCCCATCATCGGCGAGCTGCAGAAGGATTACCGGATCATTGTCACCGCCCGGGACTGCTTCCAGGTGTGCGGCTTGGCCGACCTTTTCCACATGGCATACCTGAGGATAGGCCGCCATTACGGCAAGCACTTCCTCAATAAGTTTGCCGGGCTGCTGATCCGCTCCCTGCAGATCCTCCCCGTTGCGTTCAGGGAGAAACCCGACCTGGCCGTCAATCACGGCTCCCGCTCGCAGCTGCTGGTGTGCTCGTTCCTGAACATACCGTCGCTGCTGATAATGGACTACGAGCACGCCATAAAACTTGTCAATCCGACATGGCTCATGATGCCTGAAGTCATTCCCGCGGGAAGCGTGCATTTCGACGCCGGCCGGATCATCCATTACCCGGGGATCAAGGAAGACGTGTACGTCCCCTCTTTCCGGCCCGACCCGGCGATAATGAAAGAACTGAAGCTTTCCCCCGAGAGCCTCATCGTGACGGTCCGCCCGCCGGCGACCGAAGCCCATTATCATAACCCGGACGGCGAAAAGCTGTTCGTCGACGTGATAAATTTCCTCGCCCCCGCGAAGGCCGTGATGGTGGTCCTGCCCAGGAACGACAGGCAGAAGGATTTTGTCAACCGGACGTGGCCGGAGCTGTGCGCGCGGGGGACCGTGAGGATCCCCGATCATGTCGTCGACGGCCTCAACCTGATCTGGCATTCGGACCTGGTCATCAGCGGCGGGGGCACCATAAACCGCGAGGCGGCCGCCCTGGGCGTGCCGGTATACAGCATTTTCCGCGGCAGGCTCGGCGCCCTCGACAGGTACCTGTCCGAAACCGGACGGCTCGTCCTGATCACAGGCAATTCCGATTTCAAAAAAATAGCGCTGGCGAAAAGGGACAGGAGCGCGGACTCCCGGCAGGGCACGGAAGCGCTGAAAAAGATCCTGGAGACGATCAGGACCATCGTCAACGGGAAACAGCAACAGGATTTTTTATGCTGATGCGCGCCAATTACCAGTTCGAGGTTTTCCGCCGGGACATGCTGAACATCACCATGCAGGTCCTGCCGCGGATGTACCTGCAGGACCGGCTGCTGTTCTGCACCCGGGCGCCGCTCGTCTCGGGAGGCCTCCAGCCGCAGGACGTTTCCGTCCGCTATACATTGATAACCATCCTGGGCCTCAAGAGGCTTGCCGAAGAAGGGATCGAGATCCTCGATTACGGCCCGCTGCTTGCCGGGATTGCCGCCCGCCGGGAAGCTATCAGGGGCGGCGGAGACCTGGGCCTGCTGCTGTGGGCATGCGCGCTCATCGATCCCGGGCTGCTGCAGAAGCTCCTGGACGATAATCTTTTTATTGAGCGGTTAGGGGACGCCCCCGATATCCGGGGCGGCTTCACAATGGAAACGGCATGGCTGCTCTCCTCTCTCGCCCATGCGGCAGATCGCCTGGGGGAACTGCCCCCGGGGGCCAGGGCCCTGGCCCAATCCGCTTTCAACAGGCTCAAGCGGAATTACGGGGGCCGGGGGATATTCGGCCATCAGGGCCGGAACACGTTCGGCGGTTTCCTGGCGGGCCGGATCGGTACCTTTGCGGACCAGGCCTACCCCATGTATGCGCTCGCCAAGTACGGGCGGGCCTGCGGCGTTGAAGAAGCCCTGCAGACGGCCCTGGAATGCGCCCGCGCTGCCTGCAGCCTGCAGGGCCCTCAGGGGCAATGGTGGTGGCATTTCGACCAGGTCACGGGCAGGAGGATCGGAAGGTACCCCGTTTATTCCGTGCACCAGTACGGGATGGCCCCGATGGCGCTCGCCGCCGTCTCCTCCGCAACAGGCGCGGACTTCTCGGCCCCCGTCTATAAAGGGCTTGAGTGGCTCACGGAAAACAACGAACTGCGCACCTCGATGATCGACAGGCAGGTCGGGACCATCTGGAGATGCATGTACAAAGGCGATTTCACGGCGCGGCTCGAAGAGGCGGCATCATTGGCCGGCCTGCCGGTGAATGACGTGAACCCCCGCGGTCCCGGCCTGAAGATCCTCCATGAAAGCCGCCCCTACTGCTTCGGGTGGCTCCTCTATGCCCTGGCCGGGGAGAGCGATTTCCGGATTCTCAACAGAAAGAGCGCCGCCTTATGAAAATCCTCAGCGTCGTCGGCGCGCGCCCGAATTTCATGAAGATAGCGCCCATCATCCGGGCGGTCGGGGAACACAACCGCGCGGCTCCGGACAGGGAGCGCATTGACCACGTGCTGGTCCACACGGGACAGCATTACGACAGGAAGATGTCGGGAGTCTTTTTTGAAGACCTGGGATTGCCCGACCCGGACGTTTGCCTGGGAGTGGGCTCGGGCTCCCATGCCGTGCAGACGGCCGAGACCATGAAGCGTTTTGAGGAAGCGCTGCTCAATCACAAGCCTGATTGCGTCGTGCTTGTCGGCGACGTCAATTCCACGGTAGCCTGCGCGCTCACCGCATCGAAGATCTCCTATAACGGCCTTCCCGGCTCGGCAGGCAGCAGGCCGCTTGTCGCCCACGTGGAGGCGGGGCTGCGTTCCTTCGACCGCGACATGCCGGAGGAGATCAACCGCATAGTGACCGATCACCTTTCCGACCTGCTGTTCGTGACGGAGCAGAGCGGCGTCGACAACCTGCTGCGGGAGGGGACAGGGGAAGGCGGCATATTCTTCGTCGGCAATACCATGATCGACACCCTGCTCGCCTGCAGGGAGCGGGCCGGCAGTTCGCCCATCCTCGACACGCTGGGGCTGAGTCCGGGCGGGTTCGCGCTCGCAACCCTCCACCGGCCCGCCAATGTCGACAGTCCGGAAAAATTCCGGGAGATACTGGGCGCCCTTGACGAGATATCCCGCAGCCTCGCGGTGGTAATACCGCTGCACCCGCGGACGCTCGGCAGGCTCAGGGAAACGCCGGAAGGCCGGCTCGCCATCCTGGGCGGCGGGCAAGGCGCGCGCCGGGACCGGGTCAACGCAATCGGACCGCTCAGCTACCTGGATTTCGTCTGCCTTATGGCCAATTCCCGGATCGTGCTGACGGACTCCGGGGGCGTCCAGGAAGAGACGACCTGCCTGGGAGTCCCGTGCGTCACGGTCCGCGAGAACACCGAGCGCCCCGTGACGCTGACGGAAGGCACAAACGCGCTGGCGGGCACAAGCCGGGAGGGCATCATCCGTGTATTTAAAAGACAGATGAATAAAAAATTCGACTGCGCCGCGCCCCGGCTCTGGGACGGGAAAGCGGCGGAGCGCATCGTGAAGGTCCTGGGAGAAAAGGCGGCGCATATAAACCATCAGTCAAAATTGTCATCCTGAGCGAAGCGAAGGACCTGTCTTTACAAAAAATGGATTCTTCAGCCGCTTCCTATTCAGAATGAGGATAGTTTTTATAACTTCAAAGGATGTTCTGTCTTGCAAGACAAT
>JBDKTK010000126.1:0-15449 GCA_039680225.1 Syntrophaceae bacterium | reverse complement strand
GGATTCAGGTATTCGATTTTCTGGTCTTTATTTACAACCGCCACTCCCAGCGGCATGTTCCGCGCAACGGCCTGGAAATAATCTTCGTTGAGCGTGCCGGCAGTCGATGCTTTGCTGCCGGAGACGGGCGGTTTGGATGACTTCGCTTTTCTGACCGTAATGCCTTCGGATTTCTTCATAATCACACCCAAATATACGATTTGTTATGTGGCTATAGTTTAGAAAGAAGTGGCAGTCAAGGTTTTTAAGAATTGTGTTCCCGGAAATTACAATATACGATAGGCGTCAAAATGAAAGGCCCTGCTATCGGAAACGAATGAAAGAATTCAAACCGGAAGATTTGAGCCGCTTCTCAGGCAAGGACGGCGCGCCCGCGTATGTCGCCTATGAAGGAAAAGTGTATGACGTAAGCGGCAGCAAGCTGTGGAAATCGGGATCGCACATGATGAGGCACAGCGCCGGGCGGGTCCTTGACGGGCAGATGGCTGCGGCCCCGCACGGCCCGGAAATCCTGGAACGCGTTCCTCCTGTCGGGACACTGGTCCCTCCGGCGGAGCCGGAAAGAGTTGAAGAATCCGGCCTCGCAAAATTTCTGGACAAATATCCGTTCCTGAAAAGGCATCCCCACCCCATGGTGGTGCATTTTCCCATCGCGCTGATTATCGGTTCCCTGCTCCTGGAAGCGGGCTTTCTGCTGACCGGGTTTGCCTCGCTCCGGATAAGTTCGCTGCATTGTCTGGGGCTGGGCTTTCTTTTCCTGCCGTTTGCCGTCGGCACCGGCTACCTGACCTGGATCATCAACTACATGGGAAGGCCGGTACGGCAGGTGAATATAAAAATCCGGCTCTCCTGGCCGCTGTTCATTCTTTCCATGATCGTCCTTGTCTGGCAGATAAACGCCGGGCCCGCAGCGGGGCCGCTGTACCTGCCGGCGCTGCTGGTCTTGAGCGCCCTTGTTTCCATAATTGGTTATTACGGCGGGCAGTTGACGATTCCGCTGGGAAAAAAATAGGGGGAGCAGGCGCGCTCCCCCCCGTAATCTGCTTTTTTTTAAATCGTTATTTCCTGATGGGCATTACGCCGTCGAAGCACTTCAGGCATAAGTCCTTTTCCTGGATTCCCAGGGCCTCCACGAACGCGCCGATGCTGTTGTATTTTACCGAGTCCGCGCATATCTGACCGGCTATCCACTGCTCGAGTTTCCTCAATCTTGCCATCGAGCGGATATCGCCCTTTTTGAAGAAGTTGCGGGCCGCAAGCTCGTCATACGAGCGGGTGGAAATCCCGAAATCGCAGGGGTACATGAGCGGCGGGCACGCGATGCGCACGTGCACCTCTTTCGCGCCCGCGTTTTTCAGCTCGCGGACCTTGTCCCTTATCTGGGTGCCCCGCACGATGGAATCGTCGCAGATCAGGATGCGCTTGCCTTCCACGGCATAGCGGAGGACCGAGAGCTTCCTTTTGGCCATCCTCTCCCGCGCGGCCTGCGTTGATTGCGTATAGCTGCGGTCGGCATAGCGGTTATAGAGGAACACCTCCTGGTATTTAACGCCCGAGCGGCAGTGGTACCCCAGGGCGTGGCCGATCCCGGACATCGGGACGGGGGCCACCAGGTCCGCCGGTATCCCGCCCTCGTCGATGTCCCTCTGGGCCAGGCTGCCGCCCAGCCTGTTGCGGGCCTCCTGGACATAGACGCCGTCCATTACGGAATCGATGCTCGCCGTGTAGGCCCATTCAAAAGCGCAGTGGGCCTTGCGGGGCGAGGGTATCTGTTTCATCGTATGAAAGCCCTTTTCGTCTATCAGGATGAGTTCCCCGGGCAGGACGTCCCGGACCACGTCCATGTCGAGGTTCTGCAGGGCGCGCGACTCCGAGCTCACTGCGAATTTCCCGTCGCCCTTTCCGGTTATGAGCGGCCGGAACCCGTATTTGTCGCGGGTAGCATAAATTCCATGATCGGTGAGCACCACCATCGCATAGGCGCCTTTGACCTTGCGCGAAACGGCGGCTATCCCGGAAACCGGATCGGATTCGCTCAGGATTATATGGGCCAGGATTTCGACGTTGTATCCCCTGTGGAATGCCTTGCCCTTGTTTTTCATATTGCGGAGGAGCTCTCCGGAATTCATGATGTTGCCGCTGAAAGCGACGGCGATTTCCCCGAGCTTCGACTGGAGCATGACGGGCTGGCGTTCCCAGAGGCTGACGTGGCCTATCCCGAAATTTCCGGTCAGGAATGAGAGTTCCTGCGGCTTGAAAGTGATCGCCACCCGGCCGTGGTGCGTGACCTGGCGTATCCTGTCGTTGAATATGGATATGCCGCAGTATTCCTGCCCCCTGTGCTGGAGGAAATCAATCCCCTGGTATATGTCGCTTACGCATTCCTCGCTGGAATAAATTCCGAAGACACCGCAATTGTCGCGTACCGATTTCATCTTCCTGTCACCTTCTTTTTATATTCAACTCGCTCCGGTCTGCCGGGCAGAGTTTTTTATTTTATGTCTGCGTGATACTGCTGCAGCGATTTCGCCCTTCCGTGGCCGAGGCGCAAGGCAGTGATCCCCTTGGCGGCGGCGGCCGCGGCGGCGATTGTCGTTATATACGGAATTTTGTATTTGATGGCGGACTTCCGGATATAAGAGTCGTCCCACTTGCTCAGGCGGCCGCTTGGAGTATTGATGACGAACTGGATCTCCCCGTTCTTGATGGCGTCGACTATATTCGGCCTGCCTTCGTGCATCTTCAGGATGCGTTCCGAATCGATCCCCTGCAGTTTCAGGTATTCATGCGTGCCCTTGGTCGCTTTTATGGAGAACCCGAGCCTCTTGAGTTCGCGGGCGATTTCGATTATTCCGTCCTTGTCCTGTCCGTTTACCGTCAGCAGGACGCAGCCGGAGCTGGGCAGCACCTGCTGGGCCGACTCTTCCGCCTTGTAGAAGGCCAGGCCGAACGAATCGGCAAGGCCCAGGACCTCTCCCGTGGACCTCATCTCCGGCCCCAGCAGCGGATCGACTTCCTGGAACATGTTGAACGGGAAGACCGCCTCTTTCACCCCGAAATGGGGGATCAGTTTTGTTTTGAGGTTCAGGTCCGCGAGTTTCTTCCCCAGCATCACCTGGGTCGCGATGCGCGCCATCGAGATGTTGCACACCTTGGAAACGAGCGGCACTGTCCGGGACGCCCGCGGGTTGGCTTCGAGGATGTAAACCCTGTCGTTGGCAATCGCATACTGGATGTTCATCAGGCCGACCACGTTGAATTCGATGGCGATCCGCCTGGTGTAATCGTTTATCGTTGCGAGGTGCTTGGCCGGTATGCTGATGGGAGGGATGACGCAGGCGGAATCCCCGGAATGGACGCCGGCCAGTTCGATGTGCTCCATGACTGCCGGGACAAAAGCGTCAGTGCCGTCGGAAATGGCGTCGGCTTCGGCCTCGATGGCATTTTCCAGGAATTTGTCGATCAGGATCGGCCTCTCGGGAGTGACGCCGACGGCCTTGGCCATGTAATGGTCCAGCATTTCCTGGTCGTGCACTACTTCCATACCGCGCCCGCCCAGGACGTATGAGGGACGGACCATCAGCGGATAGCCGATCCGCCCGGCGGCGGCGCGGGCCTCTTCCAGCGTGCTGGCCATGGCGGAATCGGGCATGGGGATGCCGAGTTTCTCCATGGCTTTGCGGAACCGGTCGCGGTCTTCCGCGAGGTCTATGGTTTCCGGCGACGTGCCTAAAATCTTCACGCCGGCGCGGGACAGTTCCGCGGCTATGTTGAGGGGCGTCTGCCCGCCGAACTGGACGATAACGCCCTCGGGCTTTTCCTTTTCATATATGCTGAGGACGTCCTCGACCGTCAGCGGTTCGAAATAAAGCTTGTTGGACGTGTCGTAATCGGTGGAGACCGTTTCCGGGTTGCAGTTGACCATGATGGACTCGAAGCCCTCGTCCCGTATCGCAAATGCCGCATGGACGCAGCAGTAATCGAATTCGATGCCCTGGCCGATGCGGTTGGGCCCCCCCCCGAGGACCATTATTTTTTTATTGGAACTGGCCGTCACTTTATCGGGTGCGTTATAGGTGGAGAAATAATAGGCGGCATTCTCAACGCCGCTGACCGGGACGGGCTCCCATGCTTCCACGATGCCGAGGCCTATCCTCCTTTTGCGGATCTCCGGCTCGGGAATGTTCAGGATCCGGGCGAGGTACCTGTCGGCAAACCCGTCTTTTTTCGCCCTGATGAAAAGTTCATCGGGGACTTTCCCGCCCCTGTATCTGAGGATATCTTCCTCGAGGTCCACCAGCTCTTTCATCTGCTGGATGAACCAGGACTTTATGTATGTGCGCTTGTGGAGGTCCTCCACGCCGGCCCCCTTGCGGAGGGCTTCGTACATTATGAACTGCCGCTCGCTGGAGGGTTCCGCGAGAAGTTCCATCAGTTCGTCCAGGCTCCTGGAATTGAAATCCTTGACAAACCCCAGCCCGTACCTGCCCTTTTCAAGCGAACGGATGGACTTCAGGAATGCTTCCTTGTAATTCTTGCCGATGCTCATGACCTCGCCGACGGCCCGCATCTGGGTGCCCAGCTTGTCCATGGCCCCGGGAAATTTCTCAAAGTCCCAGCGCGCAAATTTCACGACCACGTACTCGCCCCACGGCATGTACTTGTCGAGGGTGCCGGCCCGCCAGTAAGGGATTTCGTCAAGTGTGAGCCCGGCCGCAAGCAGGGAGGAGATGAGCGCGATCGGGAAACCCGTGGCTTTCGAAGCCAGGGCCGAAGACCTGGAGGTGCGGGGGTTTATCTCGATGACGACGACCCGGCCCGTTTCCGGGTTGTGGGCGAACTGGATGTTCGTCCCGCCGATGACCTGGATGGCTTTGACTATGTCGTAGGAATATTTCTGCAGCCTTTGCTGCAGCTCGGGGGATATGGTCAGCATGGGTGCGGTGCAGTAGGAATCGCCGGTGTGGACGCCCATGGCGTCGACGTTTTCAATGAAGCAGACCGTGATCATCTGGTTCTTGGAGTCCCTGACGACCTCGAGCTCCAGCTCCTCCCATCCCAGGACGGATTCCTCCACCAGGATCTGCCCGACCAGGCTGGCCGAAATCCCGCGGCTCGCCACCGCCCGGAGCTCCTCCTGGTTGTAGACCAGGCCTCCGCCCGTGCCGCCCATTGTGTAGGCGGGCCGGATAACGACCGGGTATCCCAGCTGGGCGGCTATCTTTTCCGCCTCTTCCACGCTGTAGGCGGGCTCGCTCTGGGGCATGTCGATCCCGAGCCGGTTCATGGTGTCTTTGAAGGCTATGCGGTCCTCGCCGCGCTCGATGGCGTCCACGTTGACCCCGATGACTTTCACCCCGTATTTTTCCAGGATGCCCTTCTTGTCAAGCTCGGATGTGAGGTTCAGCCCCGTCTGGCCGCCCAGGTTCGGAAGCACCGCGTCCGGCCGCTCGTTTTCGATTATTTCAATGAGGCTCTGGATATTGAGGGGCTCGATATAGGTGATGTCCGCCATGCCCGGGTCGGTCATGATAGTCGCAGGGTTTGAATTCACCAGGACAATCTCATATCCCACCTTTCTCAGGGCCTTGCACGCCTGGGTCCCCGAATAGTCAAATTCACAGGCCTGCCCGATAACGATCGGGCCCGACCCGATAATCAACACCTTTTTAATATCTTCCCGTTTCGGCATAATGATTCATCCTTTTAGAGTGATTTACAGCCCAGTTTAATACTAAGGGGGCGGTTGCTGTCGAGGATAGTAATGTTTGAAAAGATGCTCTTCCAGACAGTACAAAAATGTCATTTACGGCAGGAAGGATGTCGACAATTTTGCAGTTCCGACCCCCGGCAATATAGGAAAGGCCAATTGCTATGTCAAGCTTTAAAATATTATAATATTCCAAGTACTTATATCATTTCTGGTGATTTTGGCCCCAATTGTTTTTTCCCCGGACGGCCGTTTTGTCCGGCCCGCGGCGGCAGAAAAAAAAGCAAATACGGCAAGCCGGAAAAAGTCCTTGCCGTAAGATTATGATCGACAATTTCTCCTTAAAGAGGTAATTAGCTGTATTCAAAATTGAGGGGGTACCATGAAAAACAGGACTTTGATCATTTTGGCATTTTTCCTTTCGATTCTGCTCGGCTTGAGCGTACCGGCCAATGCCGAAGAGAAGATAGGTTTTGTCAACTTCCAGGAGGTCATAACAACTTCCAATGCGGGCAAGGCCCAGGCAGATGAATTCAAGAAAATCATGGACAAGGACCGTGCCGCCCTGCTCGAGAAAGAGACCGAGCTGAAAAAAATGAAAGAGGAGATCGACAAGCAGAGGACCACCCTGAAAGAGGCCGCCCTCAAAAAGAAAGAGGCTGAGTTCGAAAAAAAGCTGCGCGATTTCCAGGTTGCCGCCAATGATTTCAATAACGACCTGAGGCAGAGGGAGCAGGAGATATTCCGGAAGATGATCCCGGAAATCATGAAGATTGTCAAATCCATGGGTGAGAAGGGCAAATACACGATGATCGTGGACCCCCTGGTTTCCCAGCTGCCCTATCATGCCGCGGACCAAGATTTGACAAAGAAGGTCATTGAAGAGTTCAATAAGGCGACCGCAAAGAAATAAAGAGATATATCCATTAGATTCCGGAAAGCCCGTTGCTTCAGCGGGCTTTTTTATTTCTCCATTTTCGACTTTTAAAAATTTTTATACTATAGTTAAAAAAAGCCGATTCAATGGACAGGTGATAAATGGTGGAAGAAAACAAGGCAGACTTGAACAAAGAGGAAAAAAGCTTTGCGCAGCTCCTGGATGAAATCCCCGCAGAGCCGGGTTTTTTCAGACCGGGCCAGGTCATTGAGGCCAAGATCGTCAGGATAACTCCCGAATGGATATTCCTGGATGTGGGCGGGAAAAGCGAAGGCTACCTGGATGCGCGGGAACTGCTCAACGACAAGGGCGAGCTTACCATCAGGGAGGGCGAGCCGATCCGCGTATATTTCCTCTCAAGCCGCGAGAACGAACTTCATTTCACTACCCGGATAACGGGGGCCGAGGCGGGCAGGGCTTTCCTGGAAGAAGCCGCCCAGAACCATATCCCCGTTGAGGGCACGGTGACAAAGGAGGTCAAGGGGGGATACGAGATAAGGCTGCCGGGAGGATTGAGGGGTTTTTGCCCGTATTCGCAGATGGGAACGAGAAGGACGGAGAACGCGGCGGAACTGATAGGACAGAGGCGCACTTTCCGCATACTGGAATACCGGGAAAAGGGCCGCAACATCATCCTTTCCAACAGGGCCGTCCTGGAAGAGGAAGACGCCGCCCGCCGCGAGCAGATAAAATCCCGGCTTTCCGAGGGCGCCATTCTCATGGGTACCGTGACAGCCATCCGGGACTTCGGGGCTTTTGTGGACATTGACGGCGTCCAGGGGCTGATCCCTTACTCTGAACTGTCCTGGGAAAGGGGCGCCGATATCAATCAGCTCCTCAAGCCCGGCCAGGAAGTGAATGTCAGGATTATCAAGCTGGACCCGGAACGGGACAGGATTACCCTGAGCCTGAGGGCGGCCCAGCCCGACCCCTGGGAAAACATCCTGGAGAAATACCCGGTCGGCTCCCGTCACACGGGCAGGGTCGGGCACCTGGAGGAATTCGGCGCTTTCGTGAGCCTGGAGCCGGGCGTTGACGGCCTCATCCACATATCCAAAATGAGGAAAGGCAAAAAGCTCAGGCACGCCAGGGAGGCCTTGGCAGAGGGCGAGCAGGTGGAAGTGGAGATTGAGAAGATAAAAAAAGGCAAGAGGAGGATATCCCTGGCCCTTGTTGCCACCCGGGAAGAAACCCTTCAGCGGGAAAAAGAAGAGCACGTGGGGGATTATTCCTCCGAGCCGGCTTCTCCTTTCGGCTCCATGGGGGACCTCCTGAAAGAGAGGATGCAGGAGAGGGAAAAAGGCAAATAAACCAGCGCGGCTTCCAATTCCAATTCCGGCAGGATTTATTCATCTTAAGGCTGCTGGATTCCCCATCTCGTAAACCAGGGTGCGTCAGGCCGGCAGGCCGTGGCGCACCGGCGGCGATAAACCTCATTCCTTGGTTCCCCCTCTCCCCTGGCGGAGTGAGCGGGGCGACGGGGGAGATAATGGTGCGTTACGCTTCACTTCGCTGACGCATCCTGACGGCTTCGGATCAAAAAATAAACAATGAGGGGAGAGAATATGGGAAAAATAAATATTATCTCCCGCAGCGATCAGCCTTTCCGGGACCGGACCGAGGCCGGCCGGCTCATCGGGCGGGAGCTGAAACAGCTTGGCCTGCACAATCCCCTGGTCCTGGGCATCCCCCGGGGAGGACTTGTAATAGCCCGGGAAATCGCGCATGAACTCAACGCGGACCTCGACCTTGTAATCTCCAGGAAACTCGGCGCTCCCCACAACCCCGAACTGGCCATCGGCGCCGTCGGGGAGGAAGGGGAGGTCTTCCTGCATGACTGGCTCATTTCAGAATTGAGGATCAACCAGGCGTATATCGAAAACGAGCGGGACCGTCAGCTCCTGGAAATATCCCGGAGAAAGGCCCGCTACAGGGAAATACTCTCCAGGGCCGATATCGAGGGGAGGGACATCATCATCACTGATGACGGAGTGGCAACGGGGGCTACTTTCCAGGCAGCGCTGTGGACGGTGCGGCATGGGAACCCGGGAAGGCTGGCGGCCGCCCTGCCCGTGGCGCCCGAAGAGGCCATTCTCAACCTGGCCGCGGATGCCGACGAGATAATCTGCCTGAGGTGCCCGAACATTTTTTCCTCAGTCGGCCAGTTCTACCTTAATTTCACCCAGACCTCCGATGACGAGGTGATACAAATCCTTGAGGAGGAGAGGCGCAGGAAAATAATCAGACAGGGCCCGAAACAAAGGGAATCAGCACATGCTCAAAGTCATGAGAGGGAATGAGCGGGAGCTGGTTATCAGATCAAAGGGACTGGAGTTGCGGGGCATACTCGGGATCCCTGCAAGCCCGGCGGGGATAGTCGTTTTTGCGCACGGCAGCGGCTCCGGCCGGTTGAGCCCCCGGAATAATTTTGTCGCCCGAGTCCTCCAGGATGCCGGGATGGCGACTCTCCTGTCCGATCTCCTGCAGGAACAGGAGGAATCCGACCGGACGAAAATCTTTGATATCGATCTGCTTGCCGACCGACTGTTGATAATTTCCCAATGGCTCGTGCAAGGGGAGGAAACAGGGGGCCTGAAATTGGGATATTTCGGGGCGAGCACCGGCGCCGCCGCCGCCCTGCAGGCCGCGGCCCGCGAGCCGGCGAATGTTGCGGCCATAGTGTCCCGCGGGGGGAGGCCGGACCTGGCGCTGCAGTACCTCGGCCTGATTGCGGCTCCTACCCTCCTCATCGTGGGCGGGGACGACGAACCGGTCATTTACATGAACAGAGAGGCTTACGAAAGGCTGCCGGGCAGGAAGCAGCTGGTGATAATACCGGGCGCCAGCCATTTATTCGAGGAGCCGGGGGCGCTCGAAAAGGTAGGGGGACTGGCAAGGGACTGGTTCCTGGAGAATTTTAATATTTAGCAGGAACGCGCGTCATTTCCCGAGATGAAATGTCATCAGGTCGCGGGCGAGCGCGAGGGGGCCGGAGTATGTCCTGCGGCACTCGGCTTCGATATCGGCGCCTTCCGTTTCCGGGTAGAAATGCGTCAGGACGAGCTTCTTCACGCCGGCCCTCGCCGCGAGCTCCCCGGCGAGAGAGGGTGTAAGGTGCCTTTCAATTTTTTGCGCGTCCGGCATTGCCGATTCGCAGATCATCAGGTCCGCATCCCGCGCGAGTTCGATCACATTCTCCGTGATATCAGTGTCACCCGTATAAACGGCGCAGCAGCCATCTGATGTGGTAAGCCGGTACCCGATACTGCTTTCGATGTGCCGCATCGGGAGGCTCTCGATATTGAATTGCCCGAGGTCCGCAAAATCCTTTTCAGCATTGCTCAGTTCCATTAGGGACATGAGTTCGGGCGGCAGCTCGGTCCAGTGCCCGTACGCGCCCGTCAACGCCTCGTAAAACGAGCGCAGCCCCCGTGCGCCGCCTAGGATGAAAGGGGTCCTGCGGCGGAGGTTCTCCGGGTACTTCGTGGAAAATATGAATGAGGCGAGCTCGCCCGTGTGGTCGGTATGGAAATGGCTGATGAATATGTGAGTGACGTCGGAAATCGTCCTGCCCGCTTCGAGCAGGCGGCGCATTGTACCGGCACCGATATCGAAAAGGATGCAGGCGCTCCCCGTTTCCATGAGGACCGAGCACGAGCTCCGTTCGAGGGACGGTACGGCGGTACCGGAACCCAGGATAGTCACCTTGACGGGCATTTCATTTACCGGGGATGATCTTCACCAGGAACTGCCGCGTCCGGGGGCCGTCAAACTCGCAGAAGAACAGGGACTGCCACGTGCCCAGGACGAGATCGCCCCTTTCAACGAGGACCATTTCGGACGCGCCTACCAGCGAACTCTTCACGTGGGCGGCGGAATTGCCCTCGGTGTGCCTGTAGTTATCGTTGAGCGGAATGACCTTGTCGAGTTCCGCGATAAGGTCGCGCTGGACGTCCGGGTCGGCGTTCTCGTTTATCGTGACGGCAGCGGTCGTGTGCGGCACAAAAACGCAGCAGATCCCGCTCTGGACCCCGCTTTCCCGCAGGGCCGCCCTGACCTGCCCGGTGATGTCGATTGTCTGGAACCGGGAATTTGTCTTAATTGTAAACTGTTTCATGCGGGGGCCTCTTATATCTCCTGGAGGGGCGAACGGCGTTCGCCCTTTTAGAATGATCGAAAAAATACCACCAGCATCCCATGTTGGGCAGGAAGGACAATTTTTTTAAATGCCCGGCCTCCTCATCACCCTTTTTTCTTTTTCCCGACCTTCTTCTGCGGGGCCGGCTTTTTCTGCGCGATATCCTTGGTGGTCAAACCGATCACGCGGTAATTGAACTCATAGCTCAGGGCGCCGCTCCAGTCCTGCTCGTAAACGCTCTTGTACCGGGTGCCCTCGCTCGGGCCCACCGGCTTGCCGTATGTGTAGAACCAGTTCACGATGGGGTTGCCGGTGAACCCCAGGCCGATCCAGTAAGCGCCGGGCATCAGGGTGACGTCATCTTTGAATTGGAAATCGGTCCACCGGTAGCCGGGCCTGCCCGAGAGGCTTTCCAGGTCCAGCATGGAGCTTGTCGAGATCGGCTCTCCCGGCTTGCCGTTTTTATCGCCGTACAGGTCGATCCAGACCTGCCCTTCGCCGCCGAACTTGTGCAGGGCAAGGCCGATCTTTTTCAGTTTAACAGGTTTGCTGATCACAAATATCTGGGCGTACTGGGTTATATTTGTTGTAACATATTCGGCTGTTTCCACCAGAAAGCTTTTTCTCTTCTCGCCTTTTTTGGTCCCCTTGGGAGACGGCGGGAACGCAAAATCTATGTTCTCCGGGAACTCCAGATTGCCGAACAGGAAAGGCGAGTCATAAACGAGCTTTGATCTGTCCTCTTCCGATATGACCACCGGCGGCTTGGGCGGCTCGATTTCCTGACGCTTGAAATCGGCCTTGACATCGGGGATGAGCAGGATGCTCTTCGGCCCGAATTTCTCGCTTTTACCGGCTATCTTCACTTTATCAGTCACGAAGTCGGAGCTGATCAGTTCCACATCCCGCGGTTCGGCGTCGGAGCCCTGCACATAGGACCAGCGCATCATGCCGTCATTCTTGGTCTCATTGTTGTCCGCGCCGACCTCGATGCGGATGAAACGGTTCGGGACGAACATGGCCGTCTGCTGCGGGTCGACGGGCACCCAGCCCAGATCGGGGAACCAGACCTCGATCCAGGAATGGCGGCCCTGTCCCATCTTGAACGTGTAGACGCTGCCCCTGCGGTTGATGCTGAAGGGCCTGTTGAGCGTGATCCCGTTGACGATCCGCACGGGGATGTTCATGGAGCGCATCAGCGCGGCGCTCAGGTGCGAGAAGTTCTGGCAGTTGCCCTTGCCCGAATCCAGCGAATACATGGCATCATAGCGGGCGGGGGGGTTGACGTATTTAATGTGGTCGACGACATAGGTGATGACGCGCTGCACGGCGTCGAACTCGGTCTTCACTCCATTGGAGAGTCCCGCGGCAAGCCTGCGGATCCGGGGGTCGTCGGAGGGGACCTGCTCCGTCGCCTTCAGGTAATAGCGCACGTCTTCCGGGATGTTGGGAATGGGGAAGGGGACGCCGGTATCGATGAGCTTGAGAGAGGTGGTATTGCCCGCGTTGAACGAAAGCACGGCTTCGACATTTTTCGGGATTACTGTCCAGACGGCGGTCACGATGGAATTGCCGCGCCCGTCCTGCTCGGTCTTTCTCTCCTGCGGCGCGGGGTTGAATTTCAGCTCGAAGTCCCGGACGACCTGGTTGCTCGTGGGCGACTGGAATGACGGCGGCACGACAAAACTCAGAAGAAGCCTCTGAATGCCCGCACTCGTTTCGACGGTCTTTCTGATCTCAAACTTGATGTCCGAGCCCATCTCGCCGTTGACGGTCAGGTTTTCAGCGAGTCCGGGAGAAGCCGATACAATCATCAAAAGAGATATGAGATACAATATTCGTTTCATTTTCAGCTCCTGTCCAGCAGTCACAATTAAAATTAACCGGGGCAGCGGTTGGGGATCAACGCCGATTCATCCGTATTAATATTTGAAAACCCCTTTGTCGTAAATGATTAAATTGTCTCCTGAAACAAGATGGGCGGTCACCGTCTTGTTTTCCGTGTTCACCAGGTCCCAGTGCAGGGCCGAGTCGTTGTAGCCCTTTTCCTTCTTGAACTCTTTTGTCTTCTCGACCTTGTCCGCATATGTTTCCGCATAGGAGGAACCCACGGCGATATGGCAGTTTCCGTAACGGCCGCCGTAATTTTCGTCATACAGGGTATCCGCCATGAACCGGTCGATGCGCGAGAAGCGCCGGTCGGTGAGGGAAAATTCACCGACCTTGTCGGCCCCGGAATCCATCTTGAGCTGCTTTACCGTGAACTCGTGGCCTTTTTTCGCCTCGACCTTCACAACAGAGCCTTTCCTGAAATTGAGTCGCACCCCTTCCACGTAGTTGCCGGTGCGGAAGGAAGGCTGGTCGGCATAGTAGGTCCCTTCCGTGCCTCGCCAATCGGGAGAAGTGAATATCTCGAAGCTCGGGATATTGTGCCCGGAGATGCCGATCCACGTCCGCTTCTCGCCGGGTGTGACCTTCAGGTCGATGTTGTCCGACTCCACATGGAGGTAATCGATCCTGAGAGAGTTGAGCCATTTCTTGATGGCGGCCATTTCCTTATAGATCCTGTTCCATTCTTTTACGGGATCGCTCTTGTCGAGATAGCAGGCCTTGATTATCTGGCTGGCGTACTGCTTCAGACTGAGCCCCGCGCTCTTCGCCAGCGCCTCGGTCGGCATGGTGCACAGTGTCCAGGCATATACGCCCTGGTTCTCCCTGCGGTCCATGATCTCGCGCAGCGGCTTGCGGGAGACGAGGAGCTTTCCGATCCGCGCCGGGTCGATATCGCTCAGGTGGGTAAGGGATTCCGGGGCCCTCAGGAATATGCGGCCGTTGAGGTTCTCCATGAGTTCCTTGTCCCCGGGAGAAATAAAAACGAGCTGTCGGGGGTTTGCCTTCTTATAAAAAGTATGTTCCAGCTCGCAGGTGAAGCCCATCCGCTGGACGGGGTTGATGCCCATGTCCAGGAGCCTGCCGAACACGATTTCCATGAGGGCCGCTGCTGGACGCTCGTATTGGATCAGCACAATGTCGTTCCTGGCGAACTTCCCCTCCCTGGCGGTCTTGAGTCCCCAGACGAGGACATCGGCGTATCTTTCCAACTGAGTGCGGTTTAGCATTAAAATCCCTCCTGATCAGAAATTCGACGGCTTGCAGATTATCTCCCTGACCTTCAGGTCAAAGACCCGGGAGCTGTTGGCCGGTTTCAAAACCAGGGCCGTATCGGCCCCGCTTTCCGTTCCGCCGATAGAAATGACATCCTTATCGGTCCGGACAAGCCCCGCATCCGCCGCCATGAGCGCCAGTTCAACGGCAACCTTCGTCCCCTGGCCGAAAGTCCTCAGGGTATAAGCCATTATCTCATCCACCTGGTATGTCTTGAGCTTGTTGCGGACGCCCCGGCCGACGCCGCCGAAGGCGTGCTGACAGGTGAGGACTTTGACGCCCAGGCCCTCCAGCCGGGCGCGGGTCTCTTCCGTCATTTCCTGGTGGTCCGGTTCCATGAAGCCCGTGACATGTGTTACTGCGATGATCCGGCGCTTGGAATCGAGCAGTTCCAGTGCCTTGAAAGCTG
Organism: Syntrophaceae bacterium; assembly: GCA_039680225.1. Classification (GTDB taxonomy): domain Bacteria; phylum Desulfobacterota; class Syntrophia; order Syntrophales; family UBA4778; genus JBDKTK01. Next base: position 1,090 of record JBDKTK010000126.1, on the reverse strand, counting down.
TGTCCCCGGAGCAGGTGGCAACCAGGATATCCGTTAGGGAAAGATCGGACGCCCGGCGCTCGACCGCCTCCATCAGGCATTCGGTATTTTGGGGACCGGTCCTGGAAAAGTACCTGCAGTTTCTATCGGTAAATGCTTTTTTCAATTCGGGACACCTCCCAAGTTTTCAGTTTTATAACATCTTTTGTTTTTTGATTCAGATTTTTTCCACAATCGCCGCGGGGCGGGGCAGCTTGCCGGGAATCAGGAACACCGCCATCAGAATGCCCGCTGCGGTGAGGCCCGTGCACATCAGGAAAGTCGGCATGAACCCGATATGGTCGGAAAAGATGCCGCCCAGCGACGGGCCGACGATCCATCCCGTGTTCCAGGTCATGTTATAAATTCCCATCGCCTTTCCGCGGCCCTCTTCGGGCACCATGTCGGCGACAAGGGTGACCGCCGTCGAGCCCATGGCCGCCCAGGCAATCCCCTCTCCGAGTTGGACAATAATAAGGTGGAGGTACTGCCTGCTGAAGGCGTATCCGAGGAAAACGCCGGCGAAAATGACCATCGAGAAGATCAGGATTTTCTTTCTCCCGAACCTGTCGGAAAGAGAGCCCCAGACAGGGGAGCTTATGGCCGCGGCAACCGCCCCGGCAGTGAAAAGGCTCCCGATCTCGCTTTTTGTCAGGCCGAGCGAGGCCATGTAAAGGGACAGGATGGAATAGATTATCCCCGTGCAGATCATAAAGGGGAGCACCGTTATGCACAAAAGGTAAAGGTTCTTTTTCGACATACATGTCTCCTGAATTTTATGACACCTGGTAAACTTCTCATTCAACCCGCTCTGTCTATAGCCTTTTAAAGTAACTTTCAACCCGTTGAACGTTTCTTTAATGAAAATTCGGAATTTCCCGCCTTTAAAACCATTTCCAGGCCGGGATAGCCTCTTAAAACACCTTTTATTTCAGTAGCTTGCACCTGTTTGGGTTGGGCATGCCCGACTCTGGCATGATCTTTTCATATTAAGAGTGCAAAAGAGAAAACAAACCAGCCGGAATAAAAATAAAAAATTGGAGGAAACAAAAAATGAAAAAGACATTAGCCA
>JBDKTK010000125.1:0-4660 GCA_039680225.1 Syntrophaceae bacterium | reverse complement strand
CCCAGCAGGCTGTTGACGCCGGTGAAATTGGGCGGAAAAGGCCTTGCCGGATGTGCCTTTGCGGCGCCGGGAATGACCAGCACCGTTCCATCTCTGACCACGACCGGGGCGGAGGATACCGGCGCTCCGGATATCCCGTCGCCGGCGTGACGTCCCGGAGCGAATACCATTCCGTTATCAGTGACAATAATCGCCCCTGCCTTTCCGGCTGATATGAAATCAGCATGGGACAAGCCCGGCGAAACAAGAAAGACAAGTGCCAGGAACAACAGCGCCCATTTCATAATATAAAAAATAAGATCGTTCCCGGCGGATTACCATCCGTCCATCCCTGAAAATATCCGGTTCCAAAAGCGCAGGACAATAAAGGGGATTCAGTGCGTGCAGGGCATATGGCCATACGTCCCTGCGAATGGCGGCTCATGACCTTTGAACTATTCCCTGCAGCCCATTTCCCGGATCAATTCCCCGACCTGCTCGCGGCTGAAGCGGTATGCAGTCCCGCAGAATTCGCATTTGACCTCGATCTCTTCCTCCCTGGACGCGAGCTTTTTCAACTCGCCGCACCCTAAAGAGATAAGGACCCGCTCGATCCTGTGCCGGCCGCACTTGCACTGGAACCGGAGCCCTCTTTTTTCAAGGACGTGAAAAGGTATGCCGGCAAAGATTGAGTCGAGGATATCTTCGGGCAGATTGCCGTTCCTGATGCTTTCGGTCAGGGGGCGCAGTTCCCTTATATTGGCAATAAGCTTTTCGGTGAGGTCCTCGTCCGAGGGGGGAAGCGACTGGATGAGGAAACCTCCCGCTGCGGAGATGGAGTTATCGGGTTCCACGTAGACGCCCAGGGCGACAGCCGTCGGGATCTGCTCGGAAACCGCGAAATAATACGCAAGGTCCTCGGCTATTTCCCCGGTGCGCAGGTCCACTATCCCCTGGTAAGGCTCATCTATGCCGATGTCCTTGAATACCTTGAGGCTGCCCTGCCTGCCGACGACGCCGGATACATTGAGTTTGCCTTCCCGCAGCGGGGCGTCGGCGGCCGGGTTGGTCGCGAACCCGCAGACTGCGCCGTCGCTGTCGGCCTCCGTGATCAGCTTGCCGATCGGCCCTCCGCCGTCGATCATGATCCCGACGCGCTGGCCTTTCTTCACCAGGGCGCCCATCAGGAGTGTGCCCGTAAGCGCCCGGCCCAGCGCCGCGCTCGCGGCGGGCGAGGTCTTGTGAAGCGCGGCAGCCTCGTTTACGGCAGATGTGGTGATGCACGCCAGGCCTATAACATTGGCTTCAGCGCTGATCACCCTGATCAGATAATCGTTTGTATCCTTATTATCGGGCATTGTATTTTTTTCCATGTGAATTGATCCTTGCCGGCATAAACATGCAGTAAAGATTGCTATTACCGGAAAGAAAGGGCGAAATCCTTTTTATAAGGTTTCCCGGAAAAGAAACCAAGCTTCATGTCAGCGAAAAGCAGGCGCTTATTCTGAAACCGATCATGTTTTTATTGGCTGGAACCGGGCATCTTTCATGACTCCACAGCAATGCTGCAATTAAAAAATATCTCATTAAAATTCACGTGTTTAGCGAGCCAATTTTGCATAAGGTTTTGCGATTGTCAATAGTCGTGAAGATCCTGGAACTCCAGGGAAAGGTTTGCCTGAAACGGAAGATATGCGGCTGTTGCAGGTGCTTTACAAAAGACAAAGCCGGGACCCCCTACAGGGGTGCCCGGCTTTGGTGGGGTCGGTGACAAATTCCGGATAGTTCCGGTTCACGAAAGGGCAATTTTTGCCCTCACAATATCCGGCCTCGCTTTAACTATTGCCTATATGGACGATATCATTGATGAAATGAACTTATTCATTATCCGGCATGTCTATTGCGTTTCATCACTCTGACAGGAATACGGCAGGAATTTCTTTCCCTCTTGGCTGAGACCGCGCCGTATAGGATCATTATTCCAAAATAAGGGGGTCCCATGATCATTAACGGAATAGGCAGTCATTGTAACTATCAGGTCTATCGAACAAGCGCCGGCAAGACATCATCGGCAGAAACGTCCGGGAAGAGTACCGGTGACAGCGTATCTATTTCATCAAAAGCACTCATGACCGGTTTATTGACAGGGTTCATGGATGGCGCCGGCGCTGACGGGGTCATAACCCTTGATGAGATAAGAGCTTTTCGTGACAAAGAGATCGAGTTAACACAAAATCAGTTGCAGGATACGCTCAATAATCTGAACATCAAACCGTCCGGACGGCTGCAGATAGATATTGATCCGTACAATAAAGTAATTGTTTCCGGCGGCACTGCTGAAGAAAATTCCGCCATAGCGGCTGCATTGCAGGGAAACGACCAGTTCATAAACGCCTGGCATGCATCTTCAGGAACTTCCTCCATGCTGGCCGCAGCCGAAGCATCGGCACCATTTCAGAATGCCTACTGTTCTGACCAAAAAAGCGCTGTGGATCAATATAGCCGGCTCTTCAATAAAGACTGGCAATTCAATATGTATTTTGAAGACGGCAAAATTGACTATTCTGTGACATAATTTGCCGAAGTGGGACAACCCTGTCTTTGGGTTTATAGTTTTCCAAACACGACTTCCACTTTTTCGGGCTCAACCTGAAGCGGAGGTCGTATTAAGGCTGAAGGCCGCCGCTATGAACGGGCCGCCCCCTTTCAGGCTGCTTATATCCTCTTAGCCGCAACCGCGAATTCTTTGCTTGCAGGCGAGAACGGCGTTCCGGCAACGTCCGAGTAGAGGCCTTCAATGGCAAAACCGCATTGTCCGAACTCCCTCTCCAGGTCTTCCGGGCTGAAATGCTGAAACCAGTTATAGACCGTTCGCGTACGGCCCGCCTCGATTATCGTGTACTTGTCAAGGACCAGCTTTTCCTTTTCATATTTGAACGTGTTGAGGAAGCCGTAATACCTGCCGGGCGACCAGAAACCGTTGAGGAGATTGGGTTCGAATACCGCTTTCTCAACGTGCTTGTCGAAAGCGGCAAGCGAATACACGTCGAGCAGGACGGAGCCGGAGGGTTCCAGGAAGCGGTGAAACTTTGCCAGCATCTTCCGCCTCTGGACGGGGCTGAGGGCGCAGAAATCGCACATGATCATCATTATGAGATCATAGCGGTCATCGGTTTCAAATTCCAGGTAGTCCCGGTCCACGTAACGGACCGGCAGCCCCTCTGCGGCCGCGGTCTCGCGCGCATACCGGATCGACCTGCCGGAGAAATCTATCCCGGTCACTTTCGCGTGCATCCGGGCCAGTCTCGCGGCATATAGACCCGGACCGCATCCGAAATCGGCGATTTTCTTCCCGGCGCCGATATCGAATCGGGAGGCAATCCAGTTTGCCGACCTGTCGATGAAGGCCGCATTGCGGGACGAAGCATCAATTTTATCGTCCAGGTGGAACCTCAGCATCTGCTCCGATGTATGGTCGTCCGTCCATAGCTCGCGGGCCGTATAAAACTCGAACGGTTCCGGAGGAGTATTTATTTTTTCAAGCTGCTCAAACATCGGCCTTTCCTCTTCAAATCGGATTCAAGCGGCGGGAATGCGGTCATGATGACCGTGGGTATGCCTGCGGGATTCAGACCGGCCGGCGATGAATCGCGGAATCCCAGCGACTCGTAAAGCCTTCGCGCGGGCCCTCCCGCCTCCACAGCCGGGGCGAAAGTCGTCACGGTAACAGGCCTTGCATGGTCCAAACGGCCGAGCGCCTCAAGCATCAGGGCCGCTCCTGTCCCCCGTCCCCGGCTTTGCCGGGCCACTGCAAGCCAGAGGATCTCATTTGCCTGACCGGAAATGACGATGCCGCCGTGAAAGGCACCGCCCTCCCCGCCGGAGGCGCAGAAAGCCTGTCCCTCAATAATGGCCGCCCTCAGGCTAGTGCAGAATTCAGGCTCGTCAGCCATCGGGCCGAACAAGGGTTCAACCTCCCTGGCAAGTTCGAGCCAGCGCGGATAGTCCGTTAAAGTCGATACACGCACCGTTATCATATTTTCTCCAAAGAGACCGGCCCGCAATCAGCCTCCGAGAGCAGGCCATATTCGTCACGGTCCGGGAAAAATTTTTTTATTATTACAACAACTCTGAAAAAACAAAAAGCCCGGAATCGTCCAGGCCCCTGGATTGGTGCATATCCAATACGCAATGGCTCACAATATAATTTGACATTCCCTTCCATTTTGGTAACCTCTGACCAGCGGTGATTTATTGGTACTTGCTCCGCTTTATAAATGTGCTAAACGCCAGGATCAGAATGCCTATTAAACCCTGTGCTGTTTAGCACGGGGTTTTTTTATTTCCGGCAATTAAGCCGGGCAAAGAAAAGAAAGGAGGAGGACTATGAATGCATCACCCTGGAATATGCTCGGCCTTCCTGATCCCGAGGGCAACATCTTGCAGGACCAGAAGCTGAGGTCTACCTATAAGAATTTTTGCAAAATCCTGGAATGTGATCCTGACTCCAGGTTCATAAAATGCTCTGGGGGGTTTTACTATCATGTCCCCCCCTTCTGGGTTAAAGAAGATGAGTTTTCGCGGGTTCAACTCCTGAGTGCCTTATATAATCCAAGCAAATCACAAACAGATGATATACGCAGCAGGTTCAAATCAGCCGCCTTCTCCTGCTACAGACAGT
>JBDKTK010000124.1:0-4375 GCA_039680225.1 Syntrophaceae bacterium | reverse complement strand
ACCGTCCCCTTTCTCTAGTCCCCTTTCTCTATAGCAGATACTTTGCCAACAACTTTCCCTATCCTTTCCACGGACAGGGTTCGGATTTGACTAATTTTAAGCCATGATTTCTTGGGTAAATTTGGAGACTTCAGTTCAAGGGTTAATAGAAAGCCGGCTTTTTGTGATTGACTTGTGATGGCCATGGCAACAACTGTACCTGAGCGTTCATTAAAGCGGTATTCCATGATATCATACCAATGAAAAGGGAATCAAATCTAATTTTGTGTTCTTTGAGGGCAACAGTGAAATAAACAGAAAATATTCCATCAAATAGAGACATAACAAATAACAACATCCTCATGTAAAGTGAACAGCCAGCATGGAAAAGTCGTCTTCCAGAATATCCTGGCCGTGATAGGCCTGCATCTTCCGATACAGGGCATCAATGTCCTCGCCTTTCTCCGGTCTGTTGTGGAGCAGGTAGGTTCCCAGTTCCTCAAGGGTCCACATCTTGCCTTCGGGGGGGTCCACCTCGTAAACGCCGTCGGAGAAGATGTAAAGATTGGCCCCGGGCGGGACGGCTTCGGCACTCCCCTGATAAACACTGTCGGGAAACCCGCCAATGAAAAAATTCTTCGTCATGAGGCGGACAAGATTCCCTTCCCGATCAATGAGAAAGGCCGGCGGGTGGCCGCCGCTGGCAAAGCGCAATTCGCGGGTCCGGCAGTTATAAACGCCATACCAGATGGTGAAATAAAGGTTGTTGTGCTGCTCCATCTGGAATGCGTCGTTGAGCGCCGCCAGTACACGTTCAGGAATCCGGAAATCCGTGTTCGGCAGCGTATGGGAACGGATGGCGTTGAACGCTGAAACGGACAAAAGGGCCGAGCCGACCCCGTGGCCGCAGACGTCGAGGAGGTACATGGCAAAGGTGTTTTCATCGAGCCAGTGATAACCGAAACTGTCTCCGCCTAGCTGGGCACTGGGGAAAAAACGCCAGGCTGTGGTGATGGTTCCCGCGGGAAGAGGCTCCGGAATCAGGGAAACCACGTAGTCCGCCGCCTGGGCCAGTTCCGCAGCCAGAGCCTGACGGCTGGCCAGAAGCGCGGCATAAGCCTCGTTTCTCTGGAGAAGGTTGATGTAGCCGCGGGAATGATAACGGATCCGGGCAATCAGCTCAATCCGGTCGGGGAGCTTCACCATATAATCATTTGCCCCCAGGGCAAACGCATCCGCCTTGGTTTCCGCCTCTTCCTTGGAAGACAGGACGATCAGGGGCACATCCTTAAGCTGCTGATGGACCCGGAAGAATTTTACCAGGGTCAGACCGTCTATTTCCGGCATGATCAGATCCTGCAGGATAACCGTCGGCCTGAATTCCGAGGCTGTCGGGATGGCCTGCGTGGGATCCTGGCAAAACTGAAAGACAATATCCTCTTCCGGCTCCAGCATCCTCTTTACCGCTGCGCCGACAATGGCCTGATCGTCAATGAGGAGGACCTTGATCTTGTGCTCTGTCAGGGTGGCCGCCATGCCCCGGTCAGGAGGCCCCACGGCATTTTGCGTTTCTTTTTCTGTCATAAAACTGTTCCTTTATTTGATGGGTGTGTTCTTCAAAATTGCCCCGGCAATGCTCTCCAGAGGAAGAATTTCAACCGCTCCGCCCAGCTCCACCGCTGCTGCGGGCATGCCGTAGACAACGGAGGTTTTTTCATCCTGGACAATGGTGTGCCAGCCCGCCCTGCGTAAAGCCGCCAAGCCTTCCCCGCCGTCGCGTCCCATGCCCGTAAGAAGGATCGCCAGGTCTTTTCGCGGCCAGTATTTCAGGATACTGTCAAAAAAGGTGTTGACCGAAGGACGATAGGGATACTCCCGTGGATGGGACGTATAGTGGAAAGCACGGTCTGCCCCCATCACCAGGTGATCATTGGTTCCCGCAACCAGCGCAACGCCGGACCGGGGGCGCAAGCCCTCCCCGACGAGTTCCACTTCGAGAGGCGTTTGGGATTTCAGCCACTGGACCATCCCCTGAGCAAACTGGAGATCAACATGCTGGCAAATGACGACGGCGGCATTCAGGCCTTCAGGAAGGCCCGACAGGATCGTTGCCAGAGCCCGGGGTCCGCCCGTTGAAGCCCCTATGGCAACCAGAGTCGGCAGATGATCGGGCTTTCCCGCTGCCTGAGCATCACCAGGTGGCGACGGCTGAGGTGCGTTCCTGATAAGCTTTCCCATCATGGCCATTTTTTTAATGAGCGAGTCGCTTCCTTCCACCTTGCCGTTCTCTTTGAGAGCAGGGGTTACAATGGCATCAAGAGCGCCGCACCCCATCGCCTCGAAGACTTTGCCCGCCTGCCGGGATATTACGGCATCGGACAGGATCAGGATGGCGCAGGGTGTTTCTTTCATCACGTCGCAGATAAACCGGGCTTTGTCCGTGCCAGCCAGGGCCAGATCGACCAGCAGAATGTCCGGCGGATCGCGGCGGCATTTCAAAAGAGCGTCCGCCCCGCTGCCGGCCGTCCAGACCACATGGTAGCCTGTTTCCGGTGCCAGGATTTGCCGCAGGAGGTTTCGGGTTGCGGCATCATGATGGGCAATAGCTGTCTGCAGAGGCATCAGGGTTCTCCGATCAGATCGCGCACGGCGGTCAGCAGGCTTTCGTCATGAAAGCTGCCTTTCGTCAGGTAATAATTCGCCCCGGCTTCAAGGCCCCGCAAACGGTCTTCTTCGCGGTCCTTATACGAAACGATCATCACCGGCACTTCCTTGAGCAGGGGGTCCGCCTTGACCGTCCGAACGAGATCGATGCCGTTCATGCGGGGCATATCCACGTCAGAAATCAGGAGGTCAAACGTCTGCGCGGTCAGGGTATTCCAGCCGTCCACACCGTCAACAGCCGTCACGACTTCGTAGCCGGCGGTTTCCAGAAGCCTGCGCTCCACTTCGCGAACGGTCAGAGAATCATCGACGATGAGAACCCGTTTTTTCCCTGCAGCTACAGCAGGCCTGCCCTTGCCGATTTTCTGGAGCTTCCCGGCGGTCAGCAGCTGGTGGATGGACCGCACCAGGTCGTCTGTGTCAAAAATGACGACCGGTGAACCGTCATCCAGAATGGCGCCGGCGCTCACATTGGGAACTTTCCCCAAACGGCTGTCGAGAGGGCGTACCACAAGGTTTTCCTCACCGATGACATGATCCACAACGAGACCATAGCGATTCAGCCGGTCACTGATGACCACGACGTGAATTCGTTCTGATGGTCCCGACTCCGGCGGGAGCTGAAAAAGCTGGCGGGCAGAGAGGATGCCTACGTTTTCTCCGTCCAGGGTACAGTATTGGCGGTCTTCAATCTCCCGGATGTCGGTATGGGAAAGAGAAAGCACCCTGTCGATGCGAGACAGGGGCAGGGCATAAGGCTCAACGTCAATCGAAAGCAGCAGGGTGCGAAGCACCGAGAGCGTCAGCGGTAACTGAAGCTGGAATCGGGAACCCCGACCGGCTTCGGAATCAACGCGCACCGTTCCGCCCACTTCATGGGCCATGTTGAAAACCACATCCAGACCGACACCCCGTCCGGAAATTTCCGTCACGCCCCTGGCGGTTGAAAATCCCGGCAGGAACAAATACTCGAACAGTTCAGCCCGGCTCAGGCTCCCGGCCATTTCGGAAGTGACGAATCCCTTTTCAACGACCTTGCCCCTGAGGTCTTCGGGATTGATCCCCCGACCGTCATCGGACAGCGAAATATTCAGCATCCCCGCGATATGCCGGGCTTCCAGCGTGATGGTCCCTTCGGCGGGTTTGCCTGCCGCTATCCGCTCATGAGGCGTTTCCATGCCATGGTCGATGGCATTCCGGATCAGGTGAGAAAGGGGCGCCTCCAGTTTATCCAGAATATCCCTGTCGACGGGTGTTGTGTTTCCGGCAATCTCGAACCTGATCTGCTTGCCCGTTTCCCGGGCCATGTCCCTGACCATGCGTGAAAAACCGTAGAGGCCGTCCGAAAACGGCACCATGCGGCTGCTGATGACTTCGTTGTAGAGACGATGCGCCAGGTGCTCCAGTCGGCGCGAAAATCTTTCGAACCGGATAATCTCCTGCGAAACCGTCTGCTCAAAATAAGCTACACGGGTGAGCGTTTCCCCGAGGTTTGCATTACTTTCCCCGTCTTCATTTTTTATCTGGTCTTCAGAGAAAAGCCGCAGGGGCTTTTCCAGTTCAACAATATCTCTATTCAGACCCAGGAGGCTTTGATAAACTGTCTTGACGGACTGCGTCTGGACAAGGAATTCACCGGCCAGGGCCATGAGCCGGTTCATGTTTTCCGAACGGACGCGAACCAGACCCCCTTCTCCTTTATCCTGCACTACACCAGGACGGGAAACCGGCT
>JBDKTK010000123.1:0-10248 GCA_039680225.1 Syntrophaceae bacterium | reverse complement strand
TGATCACGAACGCATTTCTCACGGACCTTGACATAGGGACGAACGAGGAGTGGATCATGGAGAGGGTGGGCATAGTGAACCGCCATACCGTCCTTGACCTTGATTATATAAAGAGGACGAAGAACTCGGACCCGCGCGCCGCTTTCGAGGCGAGCCAGTTCGGCAATGCCCGGACCGGCGCGGAGGCGGCGGGGATGGCCCTGAAAAGGGCGGGCCTGAAGCCGGAGGATATCGGGCTTGTAATCTCCGGGTGCTCCGCCCCCGACAACGTGTCGCCCGCCGAGGCCGCCACGATTGCGGCGGAGCTCGGGATAGAAACGCCGTGCTTCGACCTTAATTCCGCGTGCACGAGTTTCGGCATGCAGATATGCTTTCTTTCAATGATGAAACCGGAGGCGCTGCCCCCGTTCGTCCTGATCGTGAACCCGGAGAACCTGACGCGCTGCATCGATTACAGCGACCGGCGCGCCGCGCCGCTCTTCGGCGACGGGACCACGGCGGCTGTCTTATCGGCCACCGTCCCCTCGAAGTTCACCTTTTCGTCCTGCCATTGCGAATCCAAACCGTCGCAATGGGAGAAAGTGACCATCCCGAGGATGGGATTTTTCGGACAGGACGGAAACGCGGTCCAGGGATTCGCCATCCGGAAAGCGACGGAGTGTGTCCGCAATCTCCAGTCAATCTACAGCGTGAATTCCAACCGGTTCAAGTTTGTGGGCCATCAGGCGAACATGGGGATGCTTAACACGGTTTGCGAACGCTGCAGCATCCCCGAATACAACCACTGGTACAACGTGATCAATTTCGGGAACACTGCCAGCGCCGGCGCCCCGGGCGTCTTGAGCCAGCGCTGGGACGACTTGTTCCCCGGCATCCATATCGCCATTGCCCTGGTCGGGGCGGGGCTGACGTGGGTCCAGATGATGCTGAGAATGGAAGAGGAAAAATGACATATAAGGAATTCATGCAGAAGAAGAGTTTCGAACTGAAAGACCTGATTGCCATGGCCTACGGCACTCTGGTCACAGACCCCCCGGAGTATTTCGACGCGCGGCTGCCGGCGCCGCCGCTGCTGATGGTGGACAGGATCCTCCTGATGGAAGCTGAAGGCCGGGGCGGGCGGATCGTGGCCGAGCAGGACATCAGGCTTGACAGCTGGTATTTCCAGTGCCATATGCCGGGAGACCCGGTGCAGCCGGGGTGCCTCTCGGTTGACGGGGTCTGGCAGCTGCTGGGATTTTACTGCGCCTGGCGCGGCGGCCTGGGGACCGGCAGGGCGCTGGGCTGCGGAGAAGTGGCATTCAGCGGCCAGATCCGGCCGTACAACAAATGCGTGCGGTACGAAATAGATGTAAGGCGTTTCCAGCATCTCAAGGAATCCGGGGCGAGCATCATAATCGGCGACGGCAATATCTTTGTGGACGGGGAGCTCATTGCGACTGTAAAGCAGGCGCGCACGGGGGTGTTCAAGGGCATTTCGTACAGGGATTATCCCCGGCTGTCCCGCAATTCGCTGGGCGGGATCATGGAAAGGAGCAAGTGAGGATGACACGTCCGGTGGCAATAGTAACGGGCGCGGGGACGGGGATCGGTTCGGCGTGCTGCCGCGCTTTGGCTGAAAACGGTTTCAGCATCGGGGTCCATTACCGCAACAGCGAGAAGGGCGCCAGGGCGCTCCTGGAAACCATCGGCGACGGGTTCCTCATCAGGGCCGACCTCGCGGACACCGCCCAGATCGACGCCGTGGTGGGGGAAATCAAGGAGAAGGCCGGGAGGGTCGACGTGCTGGTGAACAACGCGGGGCACTCCGTCAATGCGGACATAAGTTCGATGCGCATCGAGCAGTTCGATGATCAGCGGACAATGTCGCGGGGCGCGTGGTATCTCACCAAGAGGATAATCCGCCAATTCATGCTGCGCCAGGGGTCCGGGAGGATAATCAACATATCGAGCGTCGTCGGCCACACGGGCAATGCCGGCCAGGCGCCGTACACGATGGAAAAGGCCGCGCTCGATGCCATGACGAAGTCGCTGGCGATGGAATTGAAGGACAGGAACATCCTGGTCAATTCGGTGGCGCCGGGCTTCATCCAGACGGGCATGATGGAAGAGCTGCCGCAGGAGGTCAAGGACGGCATCCTGTCGAGGATTGCCCTGGGCAGGGTCGGAAGGCCCGAGGAAGTGGCGGAAGTGGTCGCCTTTCTCGCCGTGAAAGGCTCATATATCACCGGGTCGGTTATCCACGTGAACGGGGGAATGTATGGCGGCTGATCCGGCGTTGGTTGCAAAGATCCTGGAGGCCGTGCCGCAGAAGCCGCCGTTCAGGTTCATAGACACGATCCTGGAAATTGACGGGAACAGCGTGGTGGGGGAGTACCGGTACCGGCCTGAAGAGTATTTTTACGCGGGGCATTTCCCCGGAAACCCGATCACGCCTGGCGTCATCCTGATAGAGACAATGGCCCAGGTGTCGGTCGTTGCTTTCGGAGTTTACCAGGTGTTGCAGGAAGGCAAACCCGAAAGCATCAACAGGATGACGACGCTTTTTTCAATGGTGGAAAACATTGAATTCCTGCAGCCGGTCTATCCCGGGGAAAAGGTCATTGTCCGCGGAGAAAAGGTTTATTTCCGCAGGTCGAGCCTGAAGGTCAATGTCACGATGGAAAAAGAGGACGGGACGGCCGTGTGCCGGGGGACCTTAATGGGTGTTGGAGTTAAAAACTAAACAGGTTGAGAAACGGGTTAAGATTTACCGGATTTGGGGAGGAGATTGATTGAGGAAGAGAGTGGTTGTGACCGGAATGGGAGTTGTGGCGCCGAACGGCCATGGCCTGACGCAGTTCGAGCACGCCCTGCGGCGGGGGACATCGGGAATACGCTATATCCCCGCACTCAAGGACCTGAATTTTGCCTGCCAGGTGGGCGGCGTGCCGGAAAAGGCCAATGGCGATGCAAACGGCTGTTTCAGCGAGGAAAAGCGCCTCAGCATGAACGACAATATCACTTATGCGGCCCTGGCCGCCATTGACGCCTGGAAGGACGCCGGGTTCGAAGTGCCGTCAGACGGAGCCGATCCCGACTGGGACACAGGGGCCGTGATCGGATCGGGGATAGGCGGCATGGACACGATTGTCGGGAAACTTATACCGACAGTCCAGCAGGGGAAGGTCAGGAGGCTGGGAAGCAGCATTGTCGAGCAGGTCATGAACAGTTCCACGAGCGCCTTCGTGGCCGGACTGCTGGGACTCGGCAACCAGGTGACCTCGAACTCTTCCGCCTGCAGCACCGGGAACGAGGCAATTATCGATTCGGTGAACCGGATCAGGACCGGCCTCAGCAAACGTATGCTGGCCGGGGGGTCCGAAGGCCCTTCGCCGTTCATCTGGGCCGGGTTCGACGCCATGAGGGTGCTTTGCCGCAAGTTCAACGACAACCCCGAGTCGGCCTCCCGCCCCATGAGCGCCACCGCCGCCGGGTTCGTCCCCGGGTCGGGCGCGGGAATCCTGGTCGTGGAAGAACTGGAGAGCGCCCTGGAGAGGGGAGCGAATATTTACGCTGAAATAATCGGGGGGGCGGTCAACTGCGGCGGCCAGAGACAGGGTGGGTCCATGACGGCGCCCAACCCCGTGGGGGTGGAGCGCTGCATCAGGGCGGCGGTAGCCGATGCCGGGATCGATCCCATGGAGATCGATGCAATCAACGGCCATCTCACCGCCACGTTCGCGGACCCTGTTGAAGTCCGCAACTGGGCAAGGGCGCTGGGAAGGGGCCCGGAGAGCTTCCCCTTCATCAACTCCACCAAGTCGCTGATCGGCCACTGCCTGGGAGCGGCCGGGGCCATCGAGTGCGCCGCCGTCGCCCTGCAGCTCAAGAAGGGGTTCCTCCACCCGTCGGTGAACTGCGAGGACATCCATCCCGATATCGAGGAGTTCTCGGACTGGATACCGCGGAAGTGTATAGACATGGAGGACCTGCGGATCGTTGCCAAGGCTGGGTTCGGTTTCGGCGACGTCAACAGCTGCCTCATATTCAAGAAATTTGAGATTTCAGATTTAAGATAAAAAGATATTAAAAACCAAAGAAGGAGAATATTTAGCAAAATGGATGAGAAGAAGATTTTCGAGGAGATGGTGAACATACTCAGGCCGTATACGAAGGACCAGTCCCTGCTGGACAAGGCCACAATGGACACGAATATCCTCAACGACCTCAAGGTCAACTCCGCCAGGCTCGTGGACGTCATCATCAAGTGCGAGGACGTGTTCGGAATCATGATCGACGACGACGAAGCGGACAAGATCGGCACCATTGGAGATGCGGTAACCCTTATCAAAGGAAAACTGTAATTCCGTTCAATACAATGAAATTCAAACTAGACCCGGCCGCCTCCCTCAGATTGCAATACCGTCTGGGGAGGCTGGCGGTATTCATGACAGGACTCATTACCCTGCTGTGTGTGCGCGTCCTCGGCTACAGGATCCGCGATATCCGGCAGGTCAGAGAGAAATGCCGCCGGGAGTTCCGGGAACACCGGGGGCCCTGGATCATCTGCGCCAATCACCTGACGATGATCGACTCCGTGATCCTTGCCTACGGCCTCCAATCTTTTTTCAGGTACATGATCGATTTCCGGCTGCTGCCCTGGAACCTTCCCGAGCAGCAGAATTTTCAGCGCAACATATTCCTGACGGCCATGTGTTATCTCAGCAAGTGCATACCCATCCACCGGGGAGGCGACCGGGATGAAATGAAAGCCAACCTCGACAAGTGCTCCTGGGTCCTTGCCGAAAACCAGATTCTCATGATTTTTCCCGAAGGCGGCAGGTCCCGGACAGGCAGGATCGACCGGGAAAGCGTCTCCTACGGCGTGGGCAGGTTCATCAAGGATTTTACCGAATGCCGGGTGATGTGCGTTTACCTGCGCGGCGACGGGCAGGACGGCTACAGCACGATCCCGAAGTTCGGGGAAAAGTTCACGATGACAGTGGAAACGTTCAGGCCGGAACGCGTTGAAGTTAACGGGTTGCGCGCCCAGAGGGTGTATGCCGAGCAGATCATGGAGCGGCTGTCCCGGATGGAGGAGGATTATTTTGCCTCACATAGGCAACGACATAGTGGATTTGACGGATCCCGCCAACAGTCGGAAGAGCGAAAATGCACGGTTCATTGAGCGCGTCTTCACGCCCGGCGAAAGGGACCTGATATTCTCGTCGCCCGACCCCGACCATGCCCTCTGGTCCGTCTGGGCCTGCAAGGAAGCGGCGTTCAAGGCCGTCAGCAAGGCCCCGGGAAACTCTGACGGCACGCTCAGCTCCTCGCCCCTTAAGTACCGCGTTTCTCTTGAGTTGCCCTTTACCGATAATACAGCCGCCGCGGTAAAGAATCGGACCCTGATATTCAGGGGATCGGTGTCCACACCGGCAGGCATATTGCCATTGAGGGTGGTCCGGAACAGCAGCTATGCCCATGCGGTCGCGTCAACCGGGGAAGACGACACCGTCGGCTCCGTTTCCTGGGTGGTGTGCAACGTCAACCTGAGGAGAAACGAGATAACCCCCCATGTCCAGTCAATGCTCGTGCGCCGCGCGGCGAAAATGAAGCTGGCCGGATATATCAAGGCAAATCCGCAGGACCTGGAAATAGTCCGCAGGAAGAGGAACGGCAGCGGCCTGGGCCCTCCCGTCCTGCTGGTGCGCGGCCGGGAATCCGGCATAGATATAAGCCTGAGCCACGACGGGCTCTTCCTGGCTTACGCCTTCCTGCTCGACCGGGATCAGCACTGCGGCCCCGTTAAGGAATTTATCACCCATACCCTTCAATAGCCTGAGCGGCGCATTTTCCCCAAACATTCGCAGGGGCGTATTGCATTACGCCCCTGCAGCTGTTAAAACGCGCATATGAAAAACACGGATGAAAAATATCCTTCCGTCTCCGGGATGTCGCCGGAAAATCACAGGCAGGTCGTCCGGGACATATTTTCCTCGGTGACCCGCAGGTATGATTTTCTCAACCGCCTCCTCAGCATGAGGCGCGACGTGGCCTGGCGCAACGGGATGGTCAAAAGGATGCGTTTTTTCCAGACGGCCCGGCTCCTCGATGTCGCAACCGGGACGGCTGACGTGGCTATAGGCGCCGCGCAAAAGTTCCCGCATATAAAAGTTGTTGGGCTCGACCCCTCGGCGGCCATGCTTGGGGTGGGAAGAACCAAGGTTGAAAAGGCCGGATTATCATCAAGGGTCAGCCTTATAGAAGGGGACGGGCTGAAGATGCCTTTTGAAGATGAGAGCTTCGACGTGGCCTGTATCGCTTTCGGCATGAGGAATATTCCGGAGAAGGCCGGCGCCCTCAGGGAGATGAGAAGGGTTGTGGTACCGGGCGGCCAGGTCATGGTGCTGGAAATGGGGCTGCCGAACCCGGGTATTTTCCGGGATTTTTATATGTGGTATCTGGGGAGCGTCATGCCCAAAATGGCCCGCCTGTTTTCGTCTCATCCCGCGGCATATGAATACCTCGCCGATTCGATCATGAACTTCCCCGGCCCGGAAGCCTTCAGGTCGCTGATGGAAACAGAAAGACTTTCCGATATCGAAATCGTCGAGCTGACATTCGGGATCACCAGGCTTTTCACCGGCCGCAGGCAGGGGCCATGATTACAGGACGGCCGAGACCAGCTCCAGGACCACTTTGCCGAATTTCTGACGGCTTTCGATTTTTATGGGGATGCGCCTGTCGTCGGCAGTGATCCAGATCTTCATGTCCGGCCGGCCCTTCTCAAACGCCTTCCGCAGATCGAAATCGGGGACAACTACATACGTATCGTAGGCCCTTTCATTAATGACAATCCGTTCCCGGCCCTGGACAACGGCCTTCGTGGAGATGAGCTTCTTCCCATCCGTTATAGGTATCCGGATCGAATTGCCCTCCCTGAAATCATGCGTCCGGATCGCAAAGAAGAGCGAGAGGGGGTCGAACGTGCCGGGTACTATGGACACGGGCTTTTCCGGCTCTCCAAAGTTCACGTATGTGGCGTTCATCTGTTTCCAGTTGAAATATACGACCACCTCCCGGGGATGGCTTCCCATGGACCTCTTCTCGTACTGGACGGAGTGAGTGAAGTTCTGGTCCACGTAAGAGTCCTGCCGCTCGCGGAGCTTGTAAATCCGGTCGATTGTGCTGTTGGTCCTGGTTGTCATGACAAAATGATAGAACCGCCTGCCGTTGACGTACTCGTCCGGAAGGGTTTCAATTACGGCCTCGCCGGCTTCCACGACCCCCCATTTGGCCTTGTAGACGAATCTTTCCCTGGCATTGAAAGGCAGCATCCTGGCAGCGGAATCAATTGACGTAATGACAATGATTGCCGCCAATGCCGGAAGGAGCAGCAGGGGCAGGCATCTGAATCTCTTTTGAAGCATAGCGGCACCTGGAACGCAGCGACCTTAAAGGTGGTACGATATGAACCCTTTTCTTCATGGTACGAAAAACATTGGACGCGCGCGAGCCAAAATGCCGGGGTACAAGGGAAAAATCTGGCCCTTGCACTAGGGGTGTCTTATAAGTTATGAATCCATTTCGCTGATAAGAAAGGCTCTTCCATCCGGAGGGCCTGATTTTTTATAAAGAACCTGTAAGTTTTGGAACTTATTCATGGACCATCAAGCCCTCAAAACAAGAGTTGCCCTGCTCTCGGTGGCATCCAACTCGGTACTTGTAGCCCTTAAACTGGCGATAGGTATCGTAATCGGCTCCGTTGCCGTCCTCTCGGAAGCCATCCACTCCGGGATCGATCTCGTCGCGGCCGGTGTCGCCCTGTTCGCTGTAAGGACATCCAGCAAGCCCGCCGACGAGAAACACCCCTTCGGCCACGGGAAGATCGAAAATATATCCGGCACCTTTGAGGCCTGGCTCATTTTCCTGGCGGCGATCTGGATTATTTACGAGGCCGTTCATAAACTGATCAACCCCGCGCCTATTGAGACAGCCTCCCTGGGAGTCGGGGTCATGCTGGCTTCGGCCCTTGTGAACATAATTGTGTCCCAGCAGCTCTTTAAAGTGGGAAAGCAGACCGAGTCCATAGCCCTCCAGGCGGATGCCTGGCATTTGAGGACGGATGTGTACACTTCCGCCGGAATCATGGTAGGGCTTGCGATAATCTGGTGGGGCGGGCGCTTCGTTCCCCAGTACAATTTAAACTGGATAGACCCCCTGTGCGCCATCGCTGTCGCATTTCTGATAGCGAAAGCCGCATATGACCTTACGAAGGTATCGGCCCAGGACCTGATGGATGCAAACCTGCCCGCGGAAGAGGCGTTCATGCGCGAGCTGATCCGGTCATACCATCCGACAATCCGCGGATTTCATTACCTCCGGACCCGCAAGGCCGGACATCTGCGTTTTGTGGAGTTCCACATCCAGGTCGATTCGCAGATGACAGTCGATGATTCGCACCGGCTGGCCCAGGAGCTGACGCGCAAGTTCAAGCAGGATTTCCCGAATTCAACAGTGACAATTCACATTGAGCCCTGCACGGGCGATTGCCCCGAGAAATGCCTGAAGGGGTGTTTGCTCAGCGAAACCGAGCGAGGGGAATTGTATCCGGGGAAATGAAAGTTCTCCCCTTTTCTAAAGGGGAGCCGGAGGGGATTTTAGTTTTAAAATCCCCGTGTGTCCCCCTTTAAAAAAGAAAGGTTTAAATATTAACGGAAACTGCGCGCCCGCTGGTGTTTGAGCGAGCTCAGAAGGGACTTTTGCCTGGTGACAAAGCCTGAATTTTCCCCGGCGCCCGAAGAGGACTGCATTTGCAGCAGAGTAGAAATATCCCGCCTTGATTTCCTGGCTGGAGCCGGCCTGCCCTTTTCCGAATATCCCCTGCCTTCGGAGAAATCACTCCCTGGAGGGGCCGGGACGCTATAATCGAAGTCTTCCAGCGTTTTCCTCTCGAGTTTCTCGCCGATTGCCTTTTCAATATTCCAGACAAAGCCCCGGTCCTGCATGGTCACGAAGCTCAGGGCGCTTCCGGTCCTTTCGGCCCTTCCCGTCCGGCCGATGCGATGAGTATAAGCATCGATGGTGTCCGGCATGTCGTAATTGACCACATGGGAAATATCTGTGACATCTATGCCGCGGGCGGCTATGTCGGTTGCCACAAGTATCCGGTATTTGCCTTTTCTGAATCCCGTCAGGGCTTCCTGCCTTTTGCTCTGGGTCATGTCCCCCTGGAGAGAAGCCACTACCAGGCCCGTTTTCTTCATCTGCCTTGCCAGTCTGGTGGCCCGGGACTTTGTGCGCGTAAACACCAGGACCGAATTCATCTCCTCGTGGTCGATGAGCTTCATAAGCAGGGGTGTTTTGAGGTGCTGGCTCACCGGATAAATCGCATGGGAGACAGTGGAGACCGGCGCCGGGACCCCGACCTGGATATTAACGGGTTTTCGCAAAATGTTCTTTGCCAGCCGGCGGATTTCGTCCGGCATTGTCGCGGAGAAAAGGAGAGTCTGCCTTTCCGCCGGGACCCTGCTTATTATTTTCTGGATGTCCGGGAAAAATCCCATGTCGAACATCTCATCCGCCTCGTCCAGCACGAGGACTTCCATCTGCGACAGGTCTATCTCGCGATTTTCCATTAAATCGAGCAGCCTTCCCGGGCACGCTACCGCTATCTCCACCCCGTTGCGAAGGTTGTTGATCTGGGAGCTCTTTTTAACGCCGCCGTACAATGTCACGCTCTTTAACCTGGTAAACCTGGCCATCTGTTTTATAAAACCATGGGTCTGCTCGGCAAGCTCTCTGGTTGGGGCGATCACAAGGGCGCGGATGCTCTTGCGCGGGCCTTCCATGAGGCGCTGCAGGATCGGCAATATAAATGCCGCGCTTTTTCCCGTTCCTGTATGGGCGATGCCGACGATATCCCGGTTTTGCAAAATTACCGGAATGGCCTGTGCCTGTATGGGAGTGGGTGTCAGATAATTGAGAACCTTTATTCCTGATTCGATCTGCGGGTGAAAATTAAACTGTTTGAAATTCATAAAATCCTTTTTTAATCGTTTGCCGGGTGAATTCCCGGCCGTCTTTCTCCTGATCATTAAACCGGCCGGTTCACATAACCAGGATTCCTCATCTCTTTAAATAGGGTTTATTTCAAAAAAAACCCCAGGACGCCTTTTTTTTCGGGCTCTGGGGATTGATTATGACCAAAACCGACTTTCAAATTGCAGCGAATTTAAGCCTTAAATTTAAGTAAGTCAAGAA
>JBDKTK010000122.1:0-7111 GCA_039680225.1 Syntrophaceae bacterium | reverse complement strand
TTCGAGCTGCTCGACCGTGTTGCAGGCATCGCTGGCGATTACGTACGTCCGCTTGGCTGTTTTTACGAGAAGGGCCTGCATTCCCATGGTATGGCCGGGCATGGGGAAAGCCACAACCGTTTCATCTCCGAACAGGTCATAAACGCCTTCAATCGGCTTGAAGTTCAGCCGGTCGAAGGATTTGAATTCATCGGCGATGTAGCCGAGGACGCCTTCAGGCTTCAATGCCTGCCTGATTATTTCCAACTCGGTTTTCTGCACGTAAATCGGGACTCCGGTGTTGCTGAACACGCCGATTTCGCCCGTATGGTCCAGATGGCCGTGCGTCAGGACGACAGAGTGGAAGTCCGCCGGGGTCAGGCCCAGTTTGCTCTTTATCTGGACTTCGAAAGCCTCTTCCGGCTTCATTTCCGGTTTGAACATGCCGGAGAGCGCCTCCCCCCAGTGGGCCACGTAATCGACGGCGACTTTCCTGCTCAAACCCGTATCTACAGCCACATAAGACGAGCCGTGCCTGATGACGAAAAAAGGTATCGGATGCGAAATGAACCCGCTCGCATTGCACCCTTTGAACATCAATTCTTCCGGCTGCTGTATGCTGCCGCTGCTGAACGCAAACATCTGGACATCCCTGGACATATCAGTTCCTCCCCTTGTGCTTTTAAACTCCCCAATCCGGGGCAACCATAAACCCTCCGTCAACTGCAACGGCCGCCCCGGTTATATAGGAGGCCTTGTCCGAACAGAGGAACAGAACGCAATTTGCTATATCGATCGGCTGGGCGACCCGCCGGCAGGGAATGCGGGGCAGCAGCATTTTAAAAACGGCCTCGACCTGCTCGCGCGAGCCGATCGATTCGCCCATGGGCGTATCGGTCCAGCCGGGCAGGATGCTGTTCGCCCTTATTCCCGGAAGATCGCGCGCCAGGTGGCGCGTGAATTTCTGCATCGCTGTCTTGGCGGTGGAATACATGAAGTGGTTAGATATCTCCTGCTCGGTGACTGTCGAAGTGATATTCACTATGGACGCATGGGACGATTTCCTCAGCAGGGGGATGAGGTGCTTGCACAGGAGCATGGGGCCCTTGACGATGACGTCATAGTGCCAGTAGAAATCCTCCTCTTTCATGGTCTCGAAAGCTATCCCGAACCTGACGCGCCCCGCGTTGTTGATCAGGCAGTCGAGCCTGCCATGGGCGTCCTTGACGTACTGCGCAATTTCGATAATCGACTTTTCGCTCGAGATATCGCAGAACTTTGCGATGTACTTGTCCCCCAGCTCCCGGGCGGCCTTTTCGAGATTCTTTTCCGAATAGTCCAGGGCCACGACGACAGCGCCGTTATTGATGAACTGGCGCGAAGTCTCGAGTCCCATTCCGGACGCCGCCCCGGTGACCAGCACTATATAATCCTTGAAGCTTATTTCCATAATCCTGCTTCCTCCTGAAATGTGGATATCAGCGGGCAGTCAGCCCGCCGTCGACCATAATCATGTGGCCGGTGGTGAATGAAGACCGGTCGGAAAGCAGCCACAGGGCCGCTTCCGCGACTTCTTCGGGTTCCGCGACGCGCCCCATCGGGTGCATCTGTTTTATATATTCTATCATCTCGGTGTTCCCGCCGGTCATCCTCTCGAAGATGGCGGTCCGGACGGAGCCCGGCCCGACCTGGTTCACGCGGACCCCCTGCCGGGCGTATTCAAGGGCGGCGCACTTGGTCAGGCCGACGTTGCCGAAGCGGGACGCGCCGTAGGCGCCCCAGCATTCGAGGCCGACGACTCCGCAGACCGAGCCGATATTGACTATTGAGCCCTTGCCCTGTTTGACCATCTGGGGGATCTCGAATTTCATCAGGTGCCACATGCCCCTGAGGTTTATGTCGATCACCCGGTCCCAGTTTTCGTTCGTGCACTCGTGCAGCGGGGAAGGATCGCCGTCCACCCCGGCGCAGTTGAAAGCGCAGTCGAGCCTTCCATGAAGGCCGACTGCGGCTTCAATCAATGCTTTCACTTCCTGTTCCTTCGATATGTCGGTTTTGAAGAAAGCCGCTTCGCCCCCGGCCTGTTTGACCAGAGAGACCGTTTCCTCACCGCCCCGGGCGAGGACGTCGCACAGAACAATCTTCGCGCCTTCGCGCGCGAACAACAGGCAGGCTGCCCGGCCTACGCCCTGGGCCCCGCCGGTGACGAGGGTTATTTTTCCTTCCAGCATTCCTGGCATATCGACGCTCCCGATATTAATTGGTCTTTTGAAGAATGGAAACTATGCAGGTCGCATCGTCGAAACCCATGCTCCCGCCGCCGTTGTCGGCAAGTCCGATCTCGGCGTTCTTGACCTGGCGGGCTCCGGCTTCGCCGCGCAGCTGCGTGACCAGCTCGTATATCATGGACAGGCCCGTCGCCCCGATCGGATGGCCCTTGGATACCAGGCCGCCCGAAGTGTTCAGGGGGATCCGCCCCTCAATCGAGGTCTCGCCGGACTCGGCCAGCTTTCCGCCCTCTCCGACAGGACAGAACCCGAGCATCTCCGCCTCGAACAGGTCGCTGAACGCCACGGCGTCGTGCACTTCCGCAAGGTCGATGTCCTGCGGACCTACGCCCGCCATCTTATAAGCGCGCTCCCCCGCGAACTTTGTGCAGCTCGGTTCATCGAGGGACCGGTGCTTCCCGCCTGCCGCGCCCACTCCCAGCACCTTGACGGCCCTGTTCTGGATGCGCGAGGGCAGGTTTTTCAGATATTCCCCGGAACACAGGATCGCGGCGGCTGACCCGTCGCTCAACGGCGCGCACATTGACCTGGTGAGCGGATAGTTCACTTCGCGGTCCTGCATGATCTGTTCGACTGGCACCTCAAACCGGTACTGGGCGTTGGGATTGAGCGTCCCGTTATGATGGCTTTTGGATGCCGCGCAGGCTATCTGCCGCTGGGTGGTCCCGAACTTCCACATATGGTACGAGGCCTGGATCGCATAGACGTCCATGAAGACCGTGCGGTCCTTGCCGCGCTTGAATTCCTTGCCCACCAGCTTGGCGGCATCTTCATATATCTTCACCCATTCCTCCGGATTGAAGACGTCCATGCCCATCTCGAACATCTTGAACAGCTGCTCGGGCGTCGCCTGGGGGTTGTAAAGCTTCTCCAGGCCGATGGCGAGGGACACGTCGCACTGGCCGCTGAGGATGTCCTTCCAGGCCCCCAGAAAGGCAATTCCACCACTGGCGCAGGCGCCCTCGACGTTGATGATCGGCACCCTTTCGGGGAACAGCCCCTCTCTTAAGAGAGGCAGCATGCAGACCTGGCCGGCGATACTGCCCTGGCCGTAGGTCGGCATCGAAACGTTTGAGTACCAGCCGAATTGAATATCATCGCCTTTGTCCCAGCCGACGTCTTTCAGCACTCCAAGGTACGCCTCGCGGGTGAGGTCTTTATGAGATTTATCAGCCCATTTCTTGAACTGGCCCTGATAGGAACCGATTACGTAAACTTCTTTTGTCATTTATGAAATCCTCCTTGAAACTATGACTTTGACCAAAATGTCATGCTATATTTCTGTCTTTGCCTTTCCAATACCGGGAACGAATCTGCTTTTTATCGGGCTTGCCCAGAGGCGTTGCGGGCAGTTGCTCCACGAAATCCACGGACTTGGGCGAGAGGGTGCTTCCTTTGAGTTTCTTGCAGAACTTTATCAGCTCATCTTCGCCAACCGACTGACCCGGCTTGACCACCACAACGGCCTTGACCGATTCCCCCCATTTCTCGTCGGGTATGCCGATCACGGCTGCAACGGAAACGGCCGGATGCCGGCAGAGCGCATCCTCTATTTCTTTCGGGTAAACGTTGAAGCCTCCGCTGACTATCATGTCCTTTTTCCGGTCGACCATGTAGAGATAGCCCTCTTCATCCTCGCGCGCTATATCGCCGGTGTGGAACCATCCGTCTTCGAGGACTTCCGAGGTGAGATCGGGACGGTTGAGGTATCCGATCATGGCGTTCCGGCTCTGGACGATTATCTCGCCCGGCTGTCCCCTCGGCACCTCGCGGCCGCTTTCATCCACCAGCTTGTGTTTCATCACCAATGACGGCCTTCCGCAGGACGCGAACCTTGCCAGGGCCTGATCGTCTCCGTCGATGACATGGTCCTCCCGGGAAAGGACCGATATGATCGTGGGTATCTCGGTCTGGCCGTAAGATTGGGTGAAGACCGGGCCGAAGGTCCGGACGGCCTCTTTGAGCCGTTCGGGAGATATCGGGGCCGCCCCGTAAATGATGTTTTTGAGGCTGCTCAAATCGTATTTCTTCAAATCGGGATAATTCAGGAGGGCGTAAATCATGGTCGGCACCATGAACGTGCTGGTAACTTTCTCTTTTTCGATCGTCTCCAGGATGTCGGGCAACTGGAACCCCTTTACTATAACGCCGGAACCGCCGCGAATCAATGTGGGGTATAAGTAGGCGCGGGCGCCGTGGGTAAGGGGCGTGGCCGCCATAAAGACTTCATCCCGGCCTATCCCGAGTTCAATGAGTTCGAATATCAGGGTGTTTACCCAGCTGCGCTGGTTATGGATAACGCCTTTGGGAGTTCCCGTTGTCCCCCCGGTATAGATGATCATCGCGATATCATCTTCCCGGGCCGTGCACGGAGCGCCGTCCGGGGACGATTGATCGATCATGGCCTGAAGGTGGTATTCGCGGCCTGCAGGGCCGCTCCCGGACCTCGAGGAACGGATGAGAATTCTGATCTGTTCGGGGAATTCCGCTCTTATTACTTTGGCGAGGTCCTCAAATTTTTCGTCATACAAAAATGCGGCGGCCCCCGATTCCCTGATCATGTATTTAATATCTTCGAGAAGCAGATAATTGGCCAGGGGAATGGAGCCTATGCCGAGCCTGACGCAGGCATAGTCGACGAACATTACTTCCGGGCAGTTGGGCAGGAGCACCGCCATCCTGTCGCCCCTTTTGAGCCCGGCCCCGGCAAATGCGTTCGTCAGCCTGTCACCTTTGTCCTTCAGGTCCGAAAAAGTATACTTTTCATTGCCGCAGACTATCGCCGTCTTGTGGGCATAATGCAGGCAGCAGTAGTCATATACATCTGCCATTGTTTTACCAAGCATAGGGCTCAACCCGCCTTGTATTTCCTGATATAGAATGCATCCGACAGGCATTCTTTTTCTGTGTCTTCTTTTAGAAGCCGGATTCCCGAAGGCGGCTCCGGCGCGCCTGAATCTTTCGATGGAAGCAATCATTTCCGACATTCCCCAAGGGCGGCTTCGGATGCCTACTTAGAAGGAGGTTCGAAGAACAATGTTGGTATGTCGTAGTCCGAAAACCTTTGTTTGTAAACTCCCCAAAACAATGAATGTGCATCGCGAATTCCTACTAACCAATCCCGGAAGGGGAGACGCTACTTTGCGTCGCTGCAATTCTGCAGGAAAGCCTGCGCCTCCTGGACTCCCAGCCCGGCCGCCTTGCGCAAATATTCAATTCCCTGCACCTTCGTGCTTTCGCTCTTGATCAGGATCAGGCCCAGGTTGTACTGCGATTCACCGAAGCCCTGGTCGGCAGCCATCCGGAACCATTTGACCGCCTCGGATTCATCCCTGCGCACCCCATCCCCTCTGATATACATGGACCCGAGGTTATGCTGCGCTTCCGGCAGTCCAAGCTCGCCGGCCCTGCGGAACCATCTCGACGCCTCCGCTTTGTCGACCGGAACGCCGCTTCCGCCGAAATAAATCAGGCCCAGGTAGAACGCCGAATCCGCATACCCGCTGCGGGCAGCCTGCTCGAATAACCCGATTGCCCGGGAGGCGTCCCGCCCGGTCCCCTCTCCTTTAATAAGCAGGACAGCCATATTGTGCCGGGCCTCCGGGAATCCCTGCCCGGCCGCTTTGCTGAACCAGTTGAACGCCTTTACCTTGTCTTCTTCGCTGCCGGAGAGGCTGTAAACAACCGCCAGGTTGTATTGGGCTTCCGCCGAGCCCTGCTCCGCGGCCCGGGTCAGCAGCCTGACGGCCGCCCCGCTGTCCTGACCGACTCCCTCTCCTTTGAGGTACATCAGCGCGGCATTGCATTGCGCCTTGATATCCCCCTTTTCGGCAAGCTCATGGAAAATGCCGAATGCCGCTTTGTAATCCCCCGATTCGTAGGCCTTCAGCCCCATGTTGAAGTCGCTCCCATACGAACTCCCCGACAGGCAGATACATGCCGTCAGGACCAGGGGCGCCAGATATGTGAAATTACGCAGTCTCATGAGCCCGCCGGCAAAACAGGAAGCAACAGCTTGCAACAGCCAATGAAACGGGGATGGGTATCGCCCCATCCCCGCCCGGTAAGGAGGAGATGTTATCTCCGGTGAACATACGGTTTTGACTTGAACGCAGTAAAAAATTCATTGAACAAACTGACTACATCAAAGTGACCCCGCCGTCGGCAAGGAGCAGATGGCCGACGACAAATGACGACCTGTCCGATAAAAGCCAACAGGCGACTTCCGCAATTTCCCTTGGTTCGGCGATGCGCCCGACAGGATGCATCTTCTTGAAGTTTTCCTGGACCTCGGAATTTCCCTGCGTAAACTTCTGAAACAGCGGCGTGTTTATAGCTGCCGGACCGACAGCGTTGATGCGGATGCCTTTCCCGGCAAATTCCAGGGCTGCAACCTTGGTCAAACCCAACCCGCCGAAACGGCTCGTGCAATAAACGGCGTTGTTCGGCAGGGCGTTCACACCGCAAATGGAGCAGGTGTTGACAATGGCGCCCTTTCCCAGTTTGAGCATCTCGGGTATTTCGTGCTTCATCAAATACCAGTGCCCTTTGAGATTGATGCCAAGCACCCTTTCCCAGTCATTTTCCGTAATGTCCAGGAAGGGTTCGAGGTTGCCGTCGATCCCGGCGTTGTTGAACGCGCAGTCAATCCGTCCGAAGGCTTTTTTTCCGCTTTCCACCAGGCGCTTGACCTGGTCTTCCCTGGATACGTCTGTTTGAACGAAAATGCCTTCACCGCCCGCTGCTTTAACGGTTTCCATCGTCTTGAGACCTTCCAGTTCGTTCACATCGGCCGTGATCAGCTTTGCGCCTTCGGAAGCAAACAAGACGGCGGCTTCCCTTCC
>JBDKTK010000121.1:0-1707 GCA_039680225.1 Syntrophaceae bacterium | reverse complement strand
TGTTCGATCCGACGACACCCCGCGGTCTGCGACTCCCGATCGATTTCTTTTTTCGCTCGCTCGCCTACGACCGGCAGGAATGCAGCATCGGCGTCATCCTCTCCGGCATGGGCTCGGACGGCACAATGGGACTGCGGGCCATCAAGGAAAAGATGGGTGTGGCGCTGGTGCAGGACCCCCGCTCGGCGAAGTTCGACAGCATGCCTAAGAGCGCCATTGGGGCCGGGCTTGCCGACATCATCGCCCCGGCGGAGGATTTGCCCGGAAAGATTATCGATTATTTGGGGCACGCCCTCGTCATCGCCAAAAACGGTTGGCCCTCAGAAGAAAAAGACCAGAGTGCCCTGGAAAAAGTCCTCATCCAGCTTCGGTCCAAGACCGGCCACGACTTCTTCCTGTACAAAAAAAACACCGTTTACCGCCGGATCGAACGGCGCATGAGTATTCACCAGATCAACCGGATCGCAGATTACGTCCGCTATCTGCAGGAGAATTCCCAGGAAGTGGAGCTTCTCTTTAAGGAACTCCTGATTGGCGTGACCAGCTTTTTCCGCGACGAGACGGCCTGGGAACATTTGCGGCAGACGATCATCCCGGCGCTCGTGAAAAACAGAGAGGCCCGTCAGACGCTCAGGGCCTGGTCGGCGGGCTGCTCGACCGGAGAGGAAGCTTATTCGCTGGCCATGACCTTCAAGGAGGCCGTGGAACAGGTCAAGCCCGCGAATCATTATACCCTGCATATCTTTGCCACCGACCTGGACCGGGAAACGATCGACAAAGCCAGGCAAGGATTCTATCCGGCCAACATCGCCGCGGACGTTTCACCCGAGCGCCTGAAGCGGTTTTTTATCAAAGAAGAACACGGCTACCGGATCGGAAAAGAAATCCGGGAAATGGTGACTTTTGCCACGCAAAACGTCATCATGGACCCGCCCTTTACCAAGCTGGATATCCTGATCTGCCGCAACCTGTTAATCTATCTGACGCCGGAGCTGCAAAAAAAGCTCCTGCTGCTCTTTCATTACAGCCTGAACGCAGGCGGCGTTCTCTTTCTGGGTAATTCGGAGACCGTCAGTGTGTTCACTGATCTCTTCGCGCCGCTCGACATCAAGTCGCGGCTTTTCCGGCGGCTCGAATCGGTCATGACGGCCGCAACACCGGCCTTCCCGGCCTTATTTCCCCCCGCACCGGCGGGCGTTCCGAAGGAGTTAACGATGTTGAAACCTGCAACCAATCTCCAGTCATTCGCCGATCAGTTGCTCCTGCAGCGTTTTTCTCCCCCCGCCGTGCTGGTCAATAACAAAGGGGATATTCTCTATATCAGCGGACGGACGGGCAAGTATCTGGAACCCGCAGCCGGCAAGGCCAACTGGAATATTTTTGCCATGGCCCGTGAGGGGCTCCGTTTTGATCTCGGCAGCGCTTTCCAGAAGGCGCTGCGGCAAAAAGGGGCGGTCACCGTCCGGGGTCTCACGGTTGGCGAGAGCAACGGCACGCATACCGTCGATATCACCGTCCAGGAAATCGAAGAACCGGAGGCGCTTCGGGAAATGGTCATGATTGTCTTTACCGATGTGGCGGCGCCTTCGGAAAAGAAAACGAAGGTTAGTACAAAAACCGCACCTGCCGGTCACGCCAAGGCCCTCGAACTGGAGCGGGAACTGAAGCATCTGCGTGAAGAACTTCAGACGACCCGCGAGGAAATGC
>JBDKTK010000120.1:0-11981 GCA_039680225.1 Syntrophaceae bacterium | reverse complement strand
TCCTTCATCCTGTTATTTTACCGGGGAGGGGGCCGGGCCGTGTATTGGCCCGGCTTCCCCCGGCCCCGGATTGTCCGGATTGTATAGTACTAATTTACCGAACTGCCAAGAAATTCTTCCGGGCGCTCATTCAGCAGGGAGTATGATCTGTTGGGTTGCCGGGAATCACCGGGATTGAGGGGTGTGGAAGGCCATTCTCCTGCCGCATTTTCCGATTTTGTTTTGGGATCGTTCTGTTCCCGCAGATAAACACCCCGCCATCGAAACGGCTCAGGAACATACAAGGCCTGAAGAATAACTTTACGGTATTCCGAACGGCAGGATTTTAAAGCAGGCTGGCGTCCTCGATTATCCGGCGCGCCTCATTTGCCAGGGGACGGATCGATTCGGATTTTTCTTTAAGCTCCCTCCCGGATTCGTTCAGCCGGAACTCAATCTCGAGATAGATTTTGTCAAAAATCTGGCTGATCTCCTGGTCAAACCGCTCCCGGAATTCATTTTGCGACTCCGCCAGTTTCCGGGAAAAGTTCCGCAAAATATTGGGCCGCTTCCACAGCAATGTGAACGCGACGAGGGTGGTCCCTATAGCGGCCAGTATCCCTCCTGTTATGTCGAACGCCACCAGGTGAAATACGGATGCGATGACCGCCCCCAGCACGGCAAGTCCCCCGCCGGAAAGAGTGAGCGAGCCCAGCTCGGAAGCCTGGGCTGCTTTGTCGCCGATTATATCCGCAACACGGATATTCTGCAGTTTTGCCTGCAGCCGCTCGAGGATGTCGGCGCGGTCCTGGCCGAGGGAAAGGCCCCCGGTCCTTTTCCCCTCCTGGCGATGGGCGATGGCGCTGTTCAAATCATCGAACATGCTCTGGAGCTCGTTGGACAGTTCCCTGGAAACCTGTTTGGACGCATCCTCTATCTCTGCTTTCGCTTCCCTTTCGAACCTGGACTGGAGGCCCTCCATCCATGCCTTGAAATCAATGTCTCTGATGAACGGGATTGACCTCTTTAAAATATTGGCTACGGAAAGGCCCTCTTTGAAGTCATTCTCAAAAATCGAGGACAGCCGGTTATAAGAGACACTGAGATTGTTGACAAGGAGCCGTTTCAATTCGGACGTCTTCTCCCGGCGCGCCTTCACCTTGTTGCTCAATTCATTCAGGAGCGCCATGTCGCCGGAAAGGGAAGCCTCTTCCAATTTAAGCCCGTCATGCAAATTGGAGACAATTTTTTTCACGGTGTCGCGCGTGCTCCCGATCTTCATCTGCCAGACATCCCCGCTCTCCACCGCGCTGCTCAGGAACTGGCGGAACTGCGCGAATCCGCTGTCCGGCGCCCCTTCCATTTCCCGCTTCGCCGACACCGTGAAGACGATGGGATTCTGAACGTTTCGTTCGCGGGCATACTTCATGACACTTTCTTTGTTCACGGAGAGTTCATGCCCGGAAGCGCGGTCCGCCATCTGCAGGACAAACACGGTCTTCCGGTACCAGTCCCTCCTGATCCTGGACAGAAGCTCCCACTCCGTTCCCCTGTGGGGATTTGTTGCTTCAAGCACGAAGATTATAAGGTCGCTCTGCGGAACATAGTTCTCCGTGATTGCCTGGTGGTTCTGAATTATCGAGTTGGTCCCGGGCGTGTCGACAATGGATATTTCCTGCAGAATCGGTTCGGGCAGGTAAACGCGCTCCCACCTGTCCCCGAGGATGGCTTTTTTCCGTTCGGCGCCATAGACGATTTCCTGGATTACGGCGGTGCAGGGGTCCGGCGCAACCTCGCAAACTTTTTCTCCAAGCAGGGCATTGATGAAACTGCTCTTGCCGGAATTGACTTCCCCGACGATGACAAACAGGGCCACTGAATGCAGATGGGCCAGCCGGTCGCGCAGTATTCTTGAATCCCCCGTGTCCGGGTACCTGTCCGTGAGCGACAGGCTCCTTTGCAGGATGCCTCTGAGCGATTCAAGCTTTTGCCCGAGCCTGGGGTTGAGGATATTCCGAGCGGTCATTTTATTCACCCTGACTGATAACTGTTTTGAATATCCAAGACACGATATTTATTCTCCTTTTTAACATTTTCGGAAAAGGTTTGTCTATTGGAAGCTGAAACCTCTGCAGACGCGGAGAACTGCGCCCTGCGGCAGCCCTGGTTTTGGCGTCCCTCACATGCTTTTGCGCCCCAATTGGGCTGTATTGAATGTCCGGAACCGCTCCTCTTTTTTGAAATTCCTGCTTGTGTGAGTGACTTTAATGAGTTACAAAGCTGCTCACATTGAAAGCTGTCTAACCACCCGGGACCGTCAATCACAGGGGCGTGAAAATTCATGTGCAGTCGCGAGGGCATCTGATTATGATCGGCAGAATGATTCAACGCATCTTCGCGGCAGGTTATGCCCTGTGCATCCTCCTGATGCTTCCCACCCTGACGGCCGCCGGCGAACTGAGGACCATGACCTTTATCCCGCAGTGGCTGCCGCAGGCCCAGTTCGCCGGATATTATGTGGCCTTTGAAAAGGGCTTTTATAAAAATCGCGGCATCGATCTTGAAATCATGAGGGGAGGGCCGGGCTTCGCTTCCTCCGACATGCTTGCGGGCAGCAAGGTTAACTTTGCGACGCTCTTCCTTTCGGAGGCCATCCAGATGCGCGACAAGAGAATAAAACTTGTCAATATCGGCCAGATCGTCCAGCGCTCCGGCTTCATTCTCGTCGCCAAGAAAGGCAGCGGGATTTTGAGACCGGAAGACTTGAATAATAAAAAGGTCAGCCTCTGGGAAAACTTCCGCGTCCAGCCCGAGGCTTTTTTCCGTAAACACAATCTGAAAACCAACTCCGTGGTCCAGGGGGCAACGGTTAACCTTTTTCTGCGGGGCGGCGTCGATGCGGCATCGGCCATGTGGTACAACGAATACCACACCATCCTGAATTCCGGGTGGAACGAAAACGAGCTGACCCTGTTCTTCCTTGACCAATACGGCCTTAACTTCCCGGAAGACGGGATATATGTCCTCGAGGAAACCTTCAAGCGGGACCCGGTCTTGTGCTGCAATTTCGTCAGGGCGTCTGTCGAAGGCTGGAAATACGCCTTCGAAAAGCCGGATGAGGCAATCGATATCGTTATGAAATACGCGACCGAGGCCAAAACGGGGACCAACCGGACCCATCAGAAATGGATGCTTGCCAGGATGAAGGACCTGATCCAGCCTGAAGGCTCAAAAATTCCGCCGGGCATGCTGGACGAGAAAGGCTATCAAACCGTGGCCAGCGAACTTTACAGAAGCGGCCTCATCGGGCGAATTCCTCCGTTTGTCCAATTCAATGTCAATTGCATCAGGGAAAGGGAGAATGAATAAGCGCGGCCTTGCTTTCAAACTGGCCCTTTTCATCCTGACCAGCACCGCGGTCATTTTCCTTCTGGCCTTCGGCTACAGCTACATCTATCTGCGCAACCAGATCCTCAAAGATGCCGAAGCGAACGCGGCAAGCCTGACGATGGCCACCGTCAACAAAATTGAATCGGTCCTTAACGGCGTGGAAAAAGTCCCCGCCTATATTTCCCAGTCCCTGACCACGCAGAAGCTGGAGGCTCCCGCGCTGAAAGAACAGATGAAAAATTTCATCTCGACGAACCCCGAGATTTACGGTTCCGCAGTGGCCTTCGAGCCCCATGCCTTCGATGGGAAATCCTTCTTTTTTGCCCCGTATGTGTTCCGCAACAATAACCGGTTCGAAACGATGCAGCTCGGCAATGACGAGTTCAACTACTTTAACCAGGACTGGTACCAGGTCCCCAGGGAGTTGGGCCGCGCCGTGTGGAGCGAGCCGTATTTCGACGAGGGCGGAAGTAAAATCACCATG
Organism: Syntrophaceae bacterium; assembly: GCA_039680225.1. Classification (GTDB taxonomy): domain Bacteria; phylum Desulfobacterota; class Syntrophia; order Syntrophales; family UBA4778; genus JBDKTK01. The sequence goes on along the minus strand of JBDKTK010000120.1, from coordinate 8,128 downwards.
GCCACCTATTCCGTTCCCTTCTACCGATATGTCAACGACAAGAGGGTGTTCACCGGCGTGGTCACGGCGGACATTCCCCTGGACTGGCTTTTCAATATCGTCATCAAACTCATCCCCGACCAGACGGGCTACGCCTTTATCGTGTCCCGCAACGGCGTGTTCATCATTCACCCGAACAAGGAATACGTCATGCGGGAAAGCATCTTCAGCATTGCCGAGGCGCAGAATGACCCCGAACTGCGGCGGATGGGGCGCCACATGACCCGGGGCGGCGAGGGGTTTGCTCCCCTTTCCCGCAACTTTGCCGGCCAGAAGGGCTGGGTGTATTATGCGCCGCTGCCCTCCATGGGATGGTCCATCGGCCTCGTCTTTTCGGAAGAGGTCCTGTTTTCCGAGATCACCAGGCTCAACCAGGTCATCATCAGCATCGGCGCCGCCGGTTTCGCCATTCTCTTTTTGGTGATAATTGTTATTTCCGGGACCATCACCCGCCCCCTCCGGAACCTGGCGGAAAAGGCGAGGGAGATCGCTAAAGGGAACCTCGACATCGATGTGCCGCCCATAAAATCGGCGGATGAAGTCGGAGAGCTTACCGAGTCCTTCAGCAACATGAAGTCAGCCTTGAAGGAATATATCAGTAATCTGGCTGAAACTACCGCTGCCAAGGAAAGGATAGAAAGCGAACTGAAGATCGCCCACACTATCCAGATGAGTTTCCTGCCCAAGAAGTTCCCCCCCTTCGCGGAAAAGCATGAGTTCGACATCTATGCCGTCCTGGAGCCCGCCAGGGAGGTGGGAGGGGACCTCTATGACTTCTTCCTGCTCGATGATCAGAATCTTTTCTTCTCAATAGGCGACGTTTCCGGCAAGGGCGTGCCTGCCGCCTTGTTCATGGCGGTCTCCAAGACGCTGACGAAAGGCATTGCCTCGGGAGGGGACGTCACGCCCTCCGAGATCATGGGCACCGTCAATGCCGAGCTGTGCATCGACAACGAGTCGTGCATGTTTGTCACCATGATCTGCGGCATCCTCAATTTCAAGACCGGCGAGCTTTCCCTGGCCAATGCCGGGCACAATCCGCCGATCTTCCTGCCGGCCGGGGCCGAGCCGGACTGGCTGGAAGTGCCCCTGAACATGTGCCTGGGGATTATGGAGGATATCTCTCACCAGACAATGAAGATGTCCCTGAAACCGGGCGACCTGCTGCTGCTCTACACGGACGGCATTACGGAAGCCATGGACAAAGAGAATCGCCTGTTCTCAAACGAGGCGCTGCTCGAAACAGTGCGCGCATGCGATTATGCAACGCCGGAGGATTTGATCAATTGCATCATGAATGCCGTCAGGCAATTTACCGGGGACAATCCGCCGTCCGACGATATGACGGTCCTGGCAATAAGATACCGGGGGCCGGGAAAATGAAACCGATCACATCTATGCGAATCCTTATCGTCCTGCTGGCGGCCCTGCCGGGGCTGTGCTTTTCGGGCTGCTCCGGCCAGGGAGAGCCCATTAAAATCGGCGTCATCGCCGAGCTCACCGGCGAGCTGTCGGCGGTCGGGGCGTCCTGCCGCAATGCCGCCCGGATGGCGGCTGACGAGATCAACGAGGGCGGAGGAATCCTGATAAACGACAAGAGGCACCGCGTGGAGATCATTATCGAGGACAACAACGGCAGGGAGGACCTTTCCGAAAAAGCGGTCCGGAAGCTGGTGGAAAAGGACAAGGTCCTGGCCATAGTCGGCCCGAACGCCAGCCGGTTTGTCATCGCGGCGGCCAAGTCCGCGGAGAGAAACGAAGTGCTGCTGATTTCGCCCTGGTCCACATCGCCCAAGGCGACAATCGACGAAGCGGGGAAACCCCTGAAGTATGTCTTCCGGGCCTGCTGGATCGATTCCTTCCAGGGGAGCGTCATCGCGAAGTTCGTGCTCCAGACACTCGGCCTGAAAAGAGCGGCTGTGCTTTACGACGGCGACTCCGAGTACAACCGGGGCATCGCCAATTTCTTCCGGGAGGCGTTTGAGAAAGGCGGGGGGGCCGTCGTGGCCTATGAGGCTTATAAAGCAGGCCAGACGGAATTTGCGGACCACCTGCGGAAAATCAAGGCCGCCGGTCCGGATATCGTCTTTCTGCCCAACTACTATCAGGAGATACCGCTCCAGGTAAAGCAGGCGAAACAAATGGGGATCAGGGTCCCGTTTATCGGCAGCGATTCCTGGGGGAGCCATGAGCTGTTGGAGAAATGCCCCCGGGACTGCGATAAATATTATTTCAGCAGCCATTTCGCGATGGACGCTCCTGCTGCGGCGACCAGGAAATTCATCAACAATTACCAGTCCAGATACAATCGGATCCCCGATGATGTAGCCGCCCTGACCTATGACGCCTTCGGCATGCTCTGGCAGGCATTGAAACTCGCCGGCAAGCCGGACCGGGAGATGATCCGCAATGCCATGGCCAGGATCCCGAGATACAATGGCATTACGGGGGCCATGCAGTTCAAGGAGGGGTCGGGCGATCCCGTCAAGAGCGCCGTCATGCTGCAGATCAGGGACGGCCAATTCACCTGGTTCATGAACGCTGATCCATAATCACTTCGAAGTGGATTATTGGAGGGTAAGCGAAATCTGATTCTCAAATGAATGAGGGGCGCGGCTTGTCCAGGCTGATCTCGATCGTGACGATATTCAATCCCTTTTCATGGCGATAATGCACGCCGTCCATGAGCTTCTTCACCACAAAGACCCCCAGCCGGCCGATGGGCCTCTCCTCGATATCGGCATCCAGGTCCGGTTCGGACACCGACAGGATATCGAAAGGGACGCCCCCGTCGGCAATCTCGATCGTGAATATATTCCCCTTTTTGCCGGCGGTCCTGCCGCAGGTGATGGATACCTCTCCGGGGCTCTCGGGGTAGGCATAATCGTAGATATTGACGAGGATTTCCTCCATCGCCAGTTCGATATCGTGCCGGCGCGTCTCATCGACCCCGCAGTCCCCGGCGCAGGAAAGGACAAATTCCAGAGACGGGTAGAGAGATTCGATTAGCGCCGGAAATGCCACGCCTTGCCCAGGGGTCGACATTCAGACTTTCCCCAACGCCTCCTGTTGTGTATCCGCGATTGTGATTATGGAGCTGAAACCGCATATGGCGAAAACTTCCATGACCTGTTTCTGCAGGGCGAACAGGATCAGGCGGCCATGCAGTTGCTTGAGTTTCTTCATCAGGACCACAAAGCTTCTCAGGCCGGCGCTGCTGATGTAGTCTATATTGCCCATGTCGATCAGGACCTGTATATCGCCTTTGTCGACAGCCGATAAGACCGTGCTTTCAAATTCCGGCGTCGTGACCGCGTCCAGCCGGCCCTTCGGCGAAAAAATAAGCGACTTTCCTTCTTTTCTTGCATATATTTCCATTTATTTTCTGTCTCGTATTGTATTTAAAAACTGAGAAATTTTCTCATACATTTGCTTCGTTGTCAAAGCAATGATCAACTAACGAAAATCATCCCTGCCCACGACCAAACATATCCGCACCTGAACAACCGCCGCCATTTTCATTGACACCCGGCTGATCCGCACCTATACTCACATTCCAAACAAGCAGGTTCTTCTCAAAGGCCGCCCGGCGCAAGCGTTTAGCAAACCTGGAAGGAGAGCGAAATGGCCTACACCGACATCCAACTCATCAGCTACGAAATATTTACCGGCCCCACGATTGCCGCGAAGGATATGCGGCAGTACAAAGGCATGTCCTCGGACCTGGACGACATGGCATACCGGGTGACGCTCATGCTCGAGGCCATGGAATGCGCCAGGAAAGCGGCCGTGAAGGACGCTAACTGCCTCAAGGTGTTCGTTGCCCCCGAGTTCTACTTCCGCGGGAGCAAGGGGGCCTACCCCATCGCCAAGGTGGTGGGCGAGGGGCAGAGCGACGGCGGCGGCCGCAACCTGCTCGACATGCTGCGTCTGCTTGTCAAGACCAAAAACAGAGATTACGAGCACTGGCTGTTTGTGTTCGGCTCCATCATCGCCTCGTCGGGGGCCCCCGGGCTCACTGTGCAGGGGAGCCAGAGAGAGGCGTACAACATCTGTCTCATCCAGCGCGGCGAGCAGGGGATCGAGGGATCGCGCGTCGTGGTGAAAGAGCACAAGTCGGGCGTCGACTTCCTCAAGGTCAGTCCCGGCAATGGCGCCGTGCTCGACAGCGCGGTGCGCCACCTGATGGCCGGCAGGAAGACCGATACCGGTTGGGACACCAACCGCGGCGCGGGAAAAGAATTCGGCAAGAAGGAATATGAGGGCCTCGGCATCTTCGAGATCGAGGGGATCACCTTCGGCGTGGAGATCTGCCTGGACCATGCCAGCCAGCGCCTCCGGCAGTCGCCCCCCGGGCCGAAAGACCCCTGGATTCAAGTGCAGCTGGTTCCCTCGTGCGGCATGCAGGTCTATCCGGGGTCGGTGGTCGCGTGCAAAAACGGATTGGTGTTCAACGTGGACGGGGCATATACGCTCAAAACGTCGGCCAAGGGATACGAACCCGATAAAGTGGGATTCCATTCGCAGCTCATGCAGGTCGATGCGCCGTTCACGACCGTCGGGAATGCAAAACTCAAGGATGTAACGACCCCGGTCGGCAATCCCCCGCATGCGTCAGCGAACCGCATCTCCCCTGTGTTTGAAGACCTCTCGGCGCTTTTCAACTGGAATGACAGAAAACCGATGGTCCGCGTCTTTCCCAGCAGAAAAATCCCCGCGCAGCCCAACGACCCCCGTCCCGGCGCCCGCGTCTTGACCAGCCCGGCCCCGTGGGAGAAGGACAGCGAGCACGCAAAATGCCAGCGCTGCGGGGTGAAGTTCACGCTGACAACGCGGCGCCACCACTGCCGTGCCTGCGGCCGGGTCCTCTGCTCGAAATGCGCTCCGCAGAGCCAGACCCTGACGCTGGCTCACCTGAAATATAATGAGCCCGTCCGCGTCTGCCATGACTGCTGGTTCCAGTACACGGGCAAGCTAAAGCATTAGGCTTGGATTCCGATATACTCAATGAGGCTGTTAATTAAAAAATATCGGAGAGTCGCTGATGCCTGATTTCGTTTTCACAATTTTCAACCACGGCACGGATTTCCATCCGGACAAAAATTACCACGAGCTGGTCACTTTCCTGCACAACCTCATGCCGAAAGGCCAGGAGGCGCGCATCGTCCAGGGAAAAAACGGGCGCTACGACATCGCCAATCCGGAAAGCGTGACTTACATGATCAACATGGGGCCGGGCTCGGAAACAGTGGCAACGACGTCGCGCGGTTATCAATACAATACGCCGGGCACGCTCAACCCCTTCACCGGCGGGCAGAAAACGGTGAAAGCCCCCTCCAATCCCGGGTTTTTTTCCGCCATGGGCAGCCCGCTGCAGAGCAATACGCCTCATCGGGGGGTCCTTGACGAGGCCAAAGGCGACACTTATCAAACCGAAAGGACATCGGGGCGCCTCTTCGGCATCGGCTGGGATGACAACGTGGCCCGGGCGGCGGACATGGTCCAGGGGCTCGTCTTCGACCACAAGAGGAAACCGGTCTGCATCAACATGGTCGGATGGAGCCGCGGCGCAGTAACCTGTCTGCGCATTGCCAATAGATTGTTTGATGTATTACATTACGAGGTCCCTCTGAACATCCTCGCCGTCGACCCGGTGCCCGGAGGCAAAACGGTTTTCGAACCGGACATGTTCACAATCCCCCCCAACGTGCGCAATTACCTGGCCCTCATCGCCCTGGACGACGACCGGGAAAATTTCCGGCCGGTGGACCGTGCGGACATAATCTGCAAGGCCCCCCGCTCGTATCATGCCAAAAACGACCCGAATACTTTAACCCATCCGCTCCCCCGGACGGCGGTGCCGCCGCCCAACGTCCATTTCCTGCCGCTGCCGGGAAACCACAGCTGTGTGGTCGGCGCTTTCGGCTCGATTGGGGAAGTTGATCCCGGGTCCCGCGCCGTCGCCGACCTGGTGCGCCATATCGGGATCAAGTTCCTTTCCCACCACGGCACGCCTTTTCCGCGCGGCACCTATGCCGACCCGATTGAAAGCGCCGGGGATGTGGTTGTGTATTACGACTTCCTGCGCCGCTTTAAAGACGTGATCCGCACCAACAATTCATATGAGAAACTGAGCATGACCGGTGCGATCGCCGCCGGGAGCCGGATGGAACGGCCGGTCCGGAGACGGAACAGGGTCCTGCACACGTCTTATCCCGATGAGAACCTCAACGACCACGAACACTCCTGCCGCAAGATAGAAAGGCCGAACGACACCCGGGCGCTGCCGCAGCCCCGCCCGGCTTACGGACAGAGGCCGGCCTCATACGGAGCGGACCCGCCGCAGGCCCCGCTCAGCAGCATGGGGCTTGCATACCAGGCGACTCAGCAGCAGGTGATCCATCTGGACGGGCCGAACGCCAAGACGCCGGGCAGCACTTATATAACCCTGGCCAACCTCAACAAGATCAAGGCTTTTTTGTCCAATAAGAACGCCGGCACGGAGCTGCTGCTCCCCCGGAATTACACCATGGAGAAGGCCATGATTCCCCAGGACGGCTGGGAGAAGTTTTCCTCCGTGTTTGGTAAAAAGCGCAAACGGGTGAAACAGGTGGACGGGGCCCTGGAAATCTACCGCCAGGTGTTCACTACCGTCGCCAGGGACTTCCTCATTCGCAGCACTTCCGAGAAGAGGCGCCTAGTCCGCAACCGCATGCAGGACGCGATCAATGTCGTTGACGCATGCAACAACTATGTCGTGACCGGCGGAGACAGGTCCGTAGCGGTAAAAAGCCTCACCTGGCTGATCGCCAAGGACATCGAAGCCCTTCAGGCCCTGCTTTAAGCGAGACCAGGCTGCATAATCCGCCCTGCGGGTGAGCGGCCCGGCGAGGCCGCAGTTTGCTTTTTTAGCGTTTCCAGGCAGTATTGGGGCGCATGTTTTGGTATTTAACAAAAATTAAATGTAAAACTTGATTCCCCGGGGCGGAAACCGGCGAAATCAGGATCAATTTTGCCGAGGTATTTCTTTCACAGTATTTGACATTACTACAGATTTAAGCTAAGTGGAAATGATGTTCCTGTATGCTTTTACCAACTTGGAGATGCGACGATGATAATTGAGAAATTTTCGATGAAGGCGCAGGAGGTTATCGAGAATGCCTGCAGGCTCGCTGTGAAGAGGGATCATGAGTATGTGACGCCCTGGCACATGGTTGAGGCATTGATGCAGGACGGGCTGCACAACAAGTTCCTTTCCGCCCTCAACATCGATTTCGACAAGGTTGCCGCGCGAACGGACGGCATCCTCCTGACACAATCCAAGGGAAAGGCCGAGGACAAGCAGACCCCGATCAGCCGGGAGCTGGAGAAAGTATTTATAATCTCTGAAGAATCAAGCCAACAGGCGCAATCGAAGTATATCGGCATAAACCATATACTCATGGGGCTGCTGGGGCAGGACGACATCGCCCAGGCATTTTCCGAGGCGGGCGCCGACAAGCAGGAACTCCTCGCCGCCCTGGCCAAGCCGGCCCAGGGCCGGTTTGCTAAAAGCGAGGACGGGACCGGGGATTTCGAGTACCTGGCCAAGTATTCCGTCGACCTCACCGAGAAGGCCCGCCAGGGCAAGCTGGACCCGGTCATCGGGCGCGAGAAGGAAGTTCGGTTTGCCATACAAATCCTGAGCCGCCGCATGAAGAACAACGCGGTAATCATCGGCGAGCCCGGCGTCGGCAAGACGGCCGTCGTCGAGGCGCTGGCGCAGGCCATCGTCAACGGGACCGTGCCCGACGATTTGAAAGATATTTCCCTGCTGTCCCTGGACATGGGGCAGTTGATCGCCGGGGCAAAGTTCCGCGGCGAGTTCGAGGAGCGCTTCAAGAGGGTCCTCCAGGAGGTGGGCGACGCAGGCAATGTCATCCTCTTCATCGATGAAATCCACATGCTGATCGGCGCGGGCGGTTCCGAGGGTTCCATGGACGCCGCCAACCTGATCAAGCCGGCCCTCTCGCGGGGAGAGATCCGCGTCGTCGGCGCGACGACCATGCAGGAATACCGCAAGTACATCGAAAAGGATTCGGCCCTCACG
>JBDKTK010000119.1:0-3281 GCA_039680225.1 Syntrophaceae bacterium | reverse complement strand
CCTGATCGATTTGGAAAGGCCGGTATATGCTATCTGGACTGTTTTTGATCTGGCTGCACACGTCGAGAAAATGAGGACCATGCATCCGGCCTGGTCGGATCGCCAGCTGACGTGTTGCTTGTACTGGCAGCCAGCCGCGAGGAAGAGGTTGGATATGGAGATCAAGTCCTTTCCTATTATCTGTCCGGTTTATCGCTTCATCAGGATCGCTGAGGCCTGCGGCGTGAATGTAACAGCCACCATGAAGTCGATCGGCGTCGAGCTCGAGTGGCCGCCGGTTACAAAAACATATCAAGTAGCGATCGCAGGGAGGCCGAAAGGATGAGAAACGACACAGGTGAGAGCTCATCATCCATTACTAATCGTTCCGATAATATGGCATGGTCTTTTATTGTTGGACAACTGAAGGAAGGCGCGACCTTGCTTCGGATTCCTAAGTTCAGGAAGTCCTACCCTGATAAAGGTCAAGGTCCTTATGGTCAGGGAATTTCTGATACGCGCGTACGGGAATTGGAGCGCAACGGCATATTGCAAAAAGTGGGCGTAGATCGTTATGTATTGAATAAGGATAGGTCATGAAAGCAATCTCTTTATGGCAGCCTTGGGCGTCGGCTCTCTTTATTGTCCTTCCGGATGGTAGCCGGCTGAAAACAAACGAGACAAGAGGCTGGGCGACGAAGCATAGGGGCCGGCTCGCTATTCATGCGGCAAAGACATTTCCGAGCGAGGCAAAGAGCTTCACGCAGAACGAAAGAGCTTTTGGACGCCTTCCTGATGTATATCCTTTATTCACATACGGCGCGATCATCGGCACGGTTAACGTCCTGGGAATGAGAAGGACCGAGGATATAGTCTCTCAGGTTTCCGCCCTTGAAAGGCTCTATGGTGACTATTCTCCTGGACGGTGGGCCTGGATTACGAGTGACCAGATTCTTTTTGACGAACCAATCCCCTTCAAAGGGAAGCAGGGATTTTTCAATGTGCCCGATGAAATACTACCACACATAAATCCAGCTGATATTTGTACTGATCGGGAGCTTCTGTCTAAAGCAAGGGCAATGAGCGGGGAAGAATTATTTTAAACCGAGACTAAGGAGGAATAATGTTCGCTTTAAATGATGAAACCAGATGGATATTGGGGCGGCCATCTTTCATGGTCGCTAAAATTGCATGGCGACTAAAAAAACTCGGCCTATATGAAGTTGCTACTAAAGCTGAAGATGAACAGGCCGTTACAATTCATTGGATGCTGACCCTTTACGAAAAATACGGCGATAATTGGAGGGATGAGGCTCGAAAAATATTGAGCTCTACGGAAGAACAAAAGGAGAATTGAAGATGGGAGTCGGCATGTCTCAAGCTCTTTTACTCGAGGAGTTCGGTCTCCAGATCTGGAACGCATTTGGCCGGCCGGCGTATTTAGTCGGATCGGCTCTTGCGGGGAAGCAATGGCGTGATGTCGATATCCGCCTGATTTTGGAAGACAAGGTCTATGAGGAAATGGGTCTCGGGGACCCGGAGCGCACTCATTCAAATCCGAAATGGGTTTCTCTCTGCCTGGCATATTCCACTTTAGGAAAATCCATAACCGGGTTGCCTATTGATTTTCAGATCCAGCAGCAGACTCATGCGAATAAGGCGTATGATGGAGCTCGCAGCGCGATAGGAATGTCAAAGATCTATATGATGCAACAATTAACAGAGAAGAAATCAAATATATGATTCCCTCTCGAATTGCCATGATAGGAAATATTTTAGTGTTGCTTTCGTTCGGCCTGATCGCGCTGCGGGTGCCTGTGCTGGGGCTTACGTTTGGGTGTTTCGGGAATATAGCCTTTTTTATATATGGGATTAAAACCGGTCACCGCAGCTTTTGCGTTACGGCCTCATTGCTCGGGTCGATTTCTTTGTATGGAATTTATAACTGGATCGGATGATGAACGTCCTGGACCTGGCCCAAAGAAAAGTTAAGCTCCGCAAAGTTGCCGGCACGAAAGGGGGCGAGTGGCAGGGGCCCTGCCCGGGCTGCGGCGGGAACGATCGCTTTCACGTCTGGCCGGATCAGAAAGAAGGGAAGGGCAGTTACTGGTGCAGGGGCTGCAGCCAGGGCGGAGACAATATCCAGTTCCTGATCGACTTCGAAGGGCTCTCGTTCAAAGAGGCCTGCGAGCAACTGCACATCTTGATTGCCGATCATCGAGACTACAGGAGCCCTGCGGCCAGGAACGAAAAGCCGAAGTTCGAACCTAACGAGCATAAGGCGCCCGCGGATCTCTGGCAGGAGAAGGCGGAGAAGTTTATCGACTGGGCTCAAAAAAAAATCGCGAATAATGCCGAGGGCCTCGCCTGGCTGGCAGAGCGTGGGATCAGCGCTGATGTAGCTGCAGATCATAAACTGGGATGGAACCCAGAAGATTACTATCGGGCACGGAAAGCCTGGGGGCTGCCGGAGCTGCGTAAGGATGATGGTTCACTCAGGGCGCTTTGGATCCCGAAAGGCCTGGTCATCCCCCATATAGTCGACTCCATCATTCACCGGATCCGGATACGCCGACCGGAAGGCGATCCCCGCTATTTTGTTTTTCCGGGATCCTCCATGTCGATCATGGTACTCGAGCCGTCCAGGCGCGCCTTTGTGGTCGTCGAGGCCGAGCTCGATGCGATCTCCGTAGCCGCGAATAACCAACTTGCCGGCGCCGTCGCGTTGGGATCCGTGAGCGCCAAGCCTGATACTTTCGCCTACCGGCTGTTGTCGGAATCCCTCCAGATACTGAACGCGATAGACTACGATGCCGCGGGCGCAAAGGCAATGTCTTGGTGGGGTGAGCATTTCAAGCGCTGTCGGCGCTGGCCCGTACCCAAGGGCAAAGACCCCGGGGAAGCATACAAGATGGGGATAGACCTTGATCAGTGGATACAAGCAGGACTGCCGCCCGCTCTAACAATTGATACCGGAGACGGGACGAAAACAATTAAAACCGAGATGAAAGACGAACAAAGCGAAACGGTTGAGCCCGGATGTGAAACGAACCTGCCGGCATCAATCATGGAGCTCAAGGAGTTGCTGAGAAAAAATCCGGGGGTGAAAATATTCAACAGCCCGGACCGCTTTACAGTATTGCGCAATGGAAAGTATGTCGGCGGCCGCATCAACGAGCTGGTATTCAGGGTCCCGGAAGTAACCGACTATATTTTGAAACACCCTGCCCAGGAAATAGACGGATCGAATTTGGTTTGAAATGAGCGATCAGCAAAATAATTCAGAAGAAATAATATTCAAA
>JBDKTK010000118.1:0-2245 GCA_039680225.1 Syntrophaceae bacterium | reverse complement strand
ATAAAGATTGGGGAAAACCGAAGGATATTTCGCCAGTGCTTCAGAAAGCGAAGATCCCTCTTTGATCTGGGATGCAACTGAAGCAGTAATTCTTTTAAGCTTGGGGTTTAAAGTTTGAGATTCAAGGACTTCCAGCGTTCTCAGGATAGGCACTCCGGCATTGAGCATTGTCCGGAGCTGCCGTGTGAACATGATCTGGTCCTGCATCTTGATCGGAGTCAGTTTATCCTTTATCCAAACCAGAAAGGATGAACCCTCCCCTTTGTCCAATTCAACCTTGGACGGTATAAGTCCGCGCTGCGATAAGACCATGTTGGCGTAATTTATGGAATCGCCCTCAATGGACCCGCTGACGACTGTTCCGGTAGAATCAATAGCCTGATATACGAATTTCGCCATGCGTTACCTTTATTATTATAATGCTCGTTTCGACTAGCTCAACGAGCGGCTTGCTTTTTTACAAATTGTTTTATGACATAACCGTCGCAAATGCCTCTTCAAGAGTTGTTGCCCCTTGAAGGACTTTGTTTATTGCGTTTTCTTTCAATGTGGTCAGCTTACCGTCCTGCTGCGCAACCCTGGTTATTTCAGATGATGATTTCCCCGCAAGTATGGCCCCCTGGACGTTTTCGTCAATAACCAGGACCTCAAATATTCCTGTCCTGCCTTTGAACCCGGTACCCATGCAGACAGGGCAGCCCCTGCCTTTTTTGAATACCGCATTTTCCATTTTGTCGAGCCCCCAGGCCTTGAGCAATAGTTCAGAAGGCCTGTACTCCTCTTTACACGAAGGGCATATTGTCCTTAAGAGCCTTTGGGCAAAGGAAACCAGCAGGACTGTAGAAACCAGGAAAGGCTCTATACCCATGTCCATGAGCCTGGTCACCGCGCCCGACGCATCGTTGGTGTGGATCGTGCTGAAGACCCTGTGACCGGTGAGCGCCGCCTGTACGCCAATCCCGGCAGTTTCGCCATCCCTGATCTCACCCACCATTATAACGTCCGGGTCCTGCCTGAGGATTGAGCGCAAACCGCTCGCAAACGTCATGCCGGCCCTGCGGTTCAACTGGACCTGTCTTATGCTTTCTATGCGATATTCAACAGGATCTTCCAGGGTTATAATATTTATATCCGGTGTGTTGATTTCCTTCAGGATGGAATAAAGGCTTGTGCTTTTACCGCTTCCCGTGGGTCCCGTGCTCAGGATCATGCCGTAAGGTTTGCGGATTGCAATTTCAATTTTTTCCCTGTCCACTTCCGACATTCCCAGGCGGTCGAGCGAATAAACTCCCGCGCTCATGTCCAGCAGCCTTAATACGAGGTTCTCGCCGTAAATGGTCGGGATGGATGAAACGCGCACGTTGATTTCCTTGTTTTCCAGCTTGACAGTAAAACGGCCGTCCTGGGGAATTCGTGACAATGCTATATCCATGTTGGAGATGATCTTGATGCGGCTGATCAGGGGCAGGAACATCGACCGGGGCGGGACCGGGACTTCCTGGAGCTTCCCGTCTATCCTGAACCGGATCTGGATCGATCTTCCCATGGGGCTGATATGGATATCGCTGGCTCTTGCCCGCACCGCCTGGGCGATGATTGAGTTCACGAGCCGGATGATGGGGGCCTCTTCGGCCATTCCCTTCAGGGAGCTGACCTGAATTTCATCTGCAAGTTTTTCGGTCTGCTCCGCTTCAGCGGAAGCATCTATGTTCAGTTCCTCAAGGGCGTCCATATACCCGGAGCTGACGCTTGATTGCGATCCAAAGGTGGTTTCTATGAGGCTGGACAATTCACGCTCCGTGCAGATAACCGGCTCAATTTCCAGCTTTGTCATTTCTGCGAGGGTATCCAGGATTTTTATGTTCAGCGGATCGGGCATGGCGCATTTGAGCAGCCTTCCTTTTTTCAGGAGGGGCACGGCCTTGTATTCCTGGGCTATTTCAGATGTGAAAAAGCTCGAAAGGCCTTCGACTTTCGGATAGTTCTCCGGCAAGTACCGCTCAATTTTGAGCTGCCTGCTGATCAAATCAATTATCTGTTCCTCTGAAGCGATCCCTTTCTGGACAACAATCTTCCCAAAACGCACATTCGAATTTCTATGCTCTACAAGGAGCCTGCGTAATTCTTCATCGGTCAGGAGGCCGGCTTCGACCAGCATTTCCCCAAGTTTCTTTTTCTGTAATCTCAAGACAATTCCCATCAGCTTTTCCTCTCAATTAAGATCGGAATAAATTTCATTTTTCTT
>JBDKTK010000117.1:0-4320 GCA_039680225.1 Syntrophaceae bacterium | reverse complement strand
TGGTTGGCAGATGGCAAGCCTCCCCTTGGCGTCATGCCGGAAAACCTCTGGATGGAACTCCGCATTGTGGAGCTGGCAAGGGCAATTCAGGAGAAGGTTTACCATAACCACATGAGCGCCGTGAACGGCAGAAAATCCACGCTCAACCTGCCGCTCCTGCTTTCCTGGTCCATGGAAATGTACCGCGACCTGCGCCGGCTGGAAATAGCTCAGACGCAAGATGCCAAAACTGCCGAACAGAGGGCGGCAGAAAAAACGGCGGAGAGATCTATCGGCGAGGCACCGGCCTCAGGGGCATGCTCCCCTGATTTGGGGGCGGCTGGTAATCCCGAGCGTCCGCGGTCAAGGCCTTCAAAGTATGGGGAGTGGAGGTGGTAGCCATGAAACTGATCGAGAGTCTAGGAGCAAGACTGCACCATTCCGGACTGTATTGGGTCAGTTTTGGGCTTTTTGAGTGCGAGCATTGCGGGTCTATCGTGGAAAGAAGGTTGTGTGCAGGGAAAGAAAGCAAATCTTGTGGTTGCCAACAACATGCAGCCCGCAAGCACGGCATGAGCGGTACGCCTCTGTATGCGCTTTGGAACCACATAAGACAAAGATGCTCAAATCCGAAAGTGGATGGCTTTCACCGCTATGGTGGACGCGGAATTTCTGTCTGTAAGGAATGGGAAGATTTCAATATCTTTAAAAATTGGGCTCTTGGCAATGGTTACAAAAAGGGTCTGGAAATAGACAGGATAGACAATGACGGAAATTATGAACCCGGAAACTGCCGTTTTGTAACAAAGCCTGTAAACACCAGAAATTCCAGCAAAGCCAAGCTCACAGAGGAAATTGTCTCCCAAATCAGGGCGCATTACGAGCAGACAAAAGACAGATTCAAGGATATCGGCCAGCTTTTTGGGGTCAGCCCCACAACAGTTTGGCGAATAGTCAATAATCTGTCGTGGAGGTAGCCATGGAAGAACACGAACATAAAAAGACTTATGCCGACGATCTCACATTAGATGAGATCCGGGACAACGATATCGAGATGGTCCGGGACGCCATCAAGAACGCGAACCGCTATCACTTCGGCCGCGACATGCAGAAGGCCTCTCTCTTAGTCCGGGATTGCATGGACCGGACCCTGAAACGCTTGGGTATCAAGGTCCAGTTGCCCGCGTCCCGCACCAAGGAGTCCTTAGCCGAATACGCCAAGAGGCTCGACAAGGAAATGCACGATAAGCAGGTGAAGATTGAGACCAGGCGCAACTATACCGGAAACGATCAATGGCGCTGCGGTGTTTATATCTACCAGCGCGATGAGCTCGTCGCCTTTATCTCGGACATTTTCACCACGCGCCGGACGGAGTTCAACAAGGAGACCCTGAAGATCACCGGGGAATCAGTCGGGATTGTCGTTATTACCAACGCCCGGACCGATGACAGCAAGCGGATTTTCCTGATGCCAGGAAAAAGTATTGAAATTCCACATATAGAGCCCTTGCCACTAGCACTGTTAATGAAAAAACCGGTTGGGGGTGTGCAGTGAGCGGAGCCATTAAGATTGTCAGGTACGATTCGCTCCGAGCCTGCTTTCTTAATTGCATTGATAAGCAAGACCTTACCGACGAAGAAGCGAAGAGGCATTTTTGGGTCGGACATAACGGTAAGCGTGGATTCCGTATCAGGATAGATAAATGGCTTGCCAGGAAAGAGAAGGTTTGGGGGTGGGCAAATTACAAAAAACGGGAACTGCATATTTATGTCGCTGCGGATGCCGACATCTTCGAGGTTATCGCCCTCTTGTCCCACGAACTCGGTCATTTTCAGCGGCCAAGATATCCGTTCGGCCACGATGAAGAACGGAAAGCGGAACAATATAAAATGGTTACGGCAACGGCTATCAATATGGCGAAAGAGCTGTGCAAATGATCGAAGTCCCAAACAGCGACCAGAACCAGGCATTGAGCATCTTCCTGTCCATCCACCGGTTTTCGCAGGCGGGTGAGCTTCAGGGGATGCGCGAATGGCTGAAATCCGAACTGTCCCGGCTCGATAAGGCAAACAGGCGGGACCTGGAACCGGCCGTATTCCATCAACGGCAGGGGGCCTGCCAGGTTATCGAGAAACTCTTGGAGTTAGCGGAAACCGCCGGGGATAAGGCGGACCAAATAAGAGGAAATCAACGCAATAAAGGAGCGCAGCCATGAAAAAATTCAGTGTTTTCAGTAAATTGTTTGTTGCATTTATCCTGGTCATGTTCGCCGTTTCTGCCGTATTCGCGGCGCGGTATGAGGATCTTAACGTCACCAAACTCCGGATAGGCGGCACGGAAGTGACCGCCACCGCCGCGGAGATCAATAAGCTCGACGGCCTGACCGGCGACGTCCTGGACTCTACGAACACCAAGACGGTGAGCGGCAAGACTATTTCCGGCCTGACCGTTACCATTTCCGCCGCCAACGGCTTTAATTCAGTTGCAGATTGGGTGCTTTCGGCAGTCGAAATGCTGAAAACCCTTTTGATAGCGGAGAGCGGCAGTTCCGGATCAAGCCTTAACATCATTTCGGTTGGTGGCACGGCTGGCCGGGTCCATATTGTCAGGAACGCCACAACGAACAGCACCGTAACCATCAAGGAAAGCGGAAAGACCGGCGTTTCCATTGCGGTCGGCACAACGGCTGTCGTTATGCACAACGGGACCGACTACGTCAGGATAACTGCGGATGCAACTCATTAACAAGATAGCGGGGGCCTTCGGTAACCGCTATTTCCCTGAAAAGACAGCGGTGGCCTCTATGGCCCTGGTCCTCTTTTGGATATGGGGACCCACGCTTTTCTACGGCCATACCTTCGCTCTGGTGATAGGCGCCGTCCTGCTGACGTTCCTCTCGCTCCCGGGCGTGCCGTTCAAGATATTCGGCATATACCTTGCGGTATGGTGTGGCTGGATGTATTCGGCGGCCTTCGTAGAGACGATCCCGATTGAAATGATAATCGATCTCTCAAGCGAGCTCCTGTTTATAGTTGCAGGCTCGGTCTTTTTCCTGACCGTGCTGCGCGGCCGCTTCCCTATCTGCTATTACCAGCACTGGCTTTGCATCTTCGCCCTGGTGATGGCCGGGATAGCCTTGTCGCAGTATCACTTTTTTAAAATCCCATCCCTGGGAACAATCGGGAATCAGAACTTTTTTGCCGCTTACACGGCAATCTCTTTCCCCCTGTTCTTCCGCAGAGGGTGGATATGGTGGACCCCGATCCTGCTTTACTGCCTGATCGTCGCCAATACCACGACAGCCTTTGTCGCCATGCTTGCCGGGGTGGGCTACTACTTTTACCCCCAGCTGCGCGAGATCCAGAAAAAGGCGGCCGCCTTGGTCTTGGCGCTGATGATCGGCGCGGGCCTCTATTACGGCCTCGTCTACCATCCTTCGGTCCTGACCAGTGAACGCTGGGATATGTGGGCCGATGCGGTCAATAAGATATCAAGCCACTGGTATCTCATGCTGTTCGGAGTGGGCCCGGGTGTCACCTGGAAGGTCGGTAACGCGCTCCATTCAGAATACGCGTACATGCTTTTCAATCTCGGCCTGGTCGGATTGCTGCTGATGGGAGCAATCATGAAATCCATCCCCCGGGCGAACCGCGAATTTTACGCCGCCTTTGTCGTAATCGCGGTAGACGCCATCGGGAACCATGTATTTCATACCGCCCCCACGGCATTACTGTCGATCGTCGTGATTGCCATACTTTTTAAAGCCAAGCTGCGAAAACCTTGCGGCTCGCAGCCGGCAACCTAAACGGATTCATCCCTGAAGACCCAAGGGGCTCAGGGCACCAAACATAGGGAAGACGCAAAGCGCTCCCGAGAAAGGAAGTAAAAATGCACACAGGAATACCGGCACAAGTAGAGGCTCAGGGAAAAAAGGCGGACGAACTTATCCAGGCACTCCAACCGGAAAATGCCGTGGTAGTTGATCCTGCCGTCAACCCTGAAAACCCGGGCGTCGCACAGCCCGCAGCCGCAGTTGCACCGGCGGCAGCGGAGACAGTGGACAGCCTGAAGCAAAAGCTCGCGGAAGCAGAGCAAAAGTATTCGGTATTACAGGGAAAGTACAACAGTGAGATTGAGCCGTTCAAGAGAGACGTCAACCTGCTCAATACCCTGAAAGGCCAGATCCGCAAACTCACCCATGAAAATGGCGAGCTGTCCCGCGGCACACAGGACCTTCAGGGGAAGCTCAACGAGGCCAATGGCTTGATTGCGCAGCTGCAGCAGCAGATTACGCAACCGGCCGCGGGCGATGGCAAACAGCCCATTGACCTGCTCTCGAA
>JBDKTK010000116.1:0-5851 GCA_039680225.1 Syntrophaceae bacterium | reverse complement strand
GGATCGACCGTTACGGACTGGGGATTATTCCCGGCCGCGACCGATGCCGGGGCCATGGGCGTGAGTGCCCCGTCGGCGCCGACCGTGTACTGGGAAACAGTACCGTTGCCGGAATTTGCCACATAGGCGTACAAGTTCGAGGGATCGACAGTTATGGAAACGGGAGCTGTACCTGGCCCTGTGGCAGCGATCGAAGCCAGCCTCAGGCGCCCGGTTGTTGCATCGAGCCAGTAAACGGAAACGGTGTTGGCGGTTGAATTCACGGAGTATACAAACCGCGGGTGTCCCAGAGTCAATGGCGTATCGCCCCCGCTATCGCTGCTGGATCCCCCTCCGCCGCCACCGCCTCCGCACGATAAGGTGAATACAGTCAGCAATGCAATAATCATTGCCCAAGCCGATGAAGTTTTCATTAAATCTCCTCTCACAGACGCTGAAATTTTTTGACATTTCTATTAGGAGGCACTTACTCCTGACAACGTTCCGGCAAGCACAATTGGTTTAGCAAACAACAGAAAAATCTGCTTAACAAATACTACAAATATCAATCGGAAACTTGATACAAACAATTGCTAAAATCAAGCAATAAGTTAATCTGTTTTAACCGCACCTGTTGCTGTTGGATTCAACCAAACATTTTGGAAAAGGATAAAATTTTAAAACTTATAATTCAAGGCAAAATGAAAGACCACATCGGGGGCGGTCTTGACGACGAAATCTTCGGACAAGCCGATTTCGAGGGCTATTTTATCCGAAAAGAAAAGGGAACCGCCCACTATGACCTGGGCCGAAGGGGAACTCAGTTCGTCAAGGTCGCTGTTGCGGTAAAACGCGGTCTGCCCGTCGAGCTGGACCTTTAATGCGAGCCAGGAACGCGGTTTCCATCCCGCGCCGATGCTCCCGAACGCCACGGCATTGCGCTGCTGGCCGGGCATCAGATCGCCGTCCGTCATCCCCAGGGCCCCGGCGCCGCCGAAGATCTCCCAGGTCCCTGTCCTGGTTTTGAATCCCTGGCTTCCCGTCAGCCAGAGCGCGAGGTCCGCGCCCCCGCTGCCGCGCAGCTGGTTGCTGTCTCCCGTGGGCAATTTCAGGCTGGTCCTCAGGGCGATGGCCCGGGGATGCTCGCTGT
Organism: Syntrophaceae bacterium; assembly: GCA_039680225.1. Taxonomy (GTDB): domain Bacteria; phylum Desulfobacterota; class Syntrophia; order Syntrophales; family UBA4778; genus JBDKTK01. The sequence continues at coordinate 4,722 of JBDKTK010000116.1, read as the reverse complement.
TGCTTTGGTATAACTGGTACCCTGCGTTCAGGCGGATGTCGCCGATCCCGGAATTGCACTTGTCAACTTTAAAGATAGTCGAACCGTTTCGCTCATATGTGAAAAGAAGGCGGCCGTTGGGCGCCTGCTCGCGCCCTGCATTGGGGAAGCCAAAGGTGCTGTGGTAATCCTGGATAAAGGAATCGAGGAAACCGCCGTTCTGGAAGATATAGGGCAGCTCGAAGCCGATCTCGAACCGCTCGCCGACCCCGAAACGGCCCGTCAGATTGAGAAGGTAGGTTTCCCCGTCAATTACTATGCGCTCGTAATCGGAGCTGTTGTCGGCGTAATTATTCGCAAGATCAAAGATGAGGGCCATTTCCTTGCCGCCTTGTTTGAGAACTCTTGAATCGCCGATTGCCGGCAATCCAAAAATCTGGACTATCGGGCTCTGGCTGTACGTGCGGAACGGCTCAATTTCCGAGGAATAAGCGCAGGGTGCGCAGATCAGCACTAATAAGATGTATGCTGAAACTTTGCTTTTCATGTTTGGAAAATATATCATTGTGAAGAGAAAGGACAGACAGAAAGAAGGGGCTTCACTTTAAATTCGATTATTACTTCCAAATTTGCGCCAATATTAAAAAAGGCAGGGCCTGCTTGGCCCTGCCTTTTTATTGATGCGATGAACCTATTTCATCCTTCTGATCGGGAGGCTTTGTAACGATGCCGAAATTACAACTGTTATAAATTTTTAGAATTTGTGCGGCGGCTTCTGCTTTGTTCCAACCCGCGAACGCCCTTGTTCTGTCTGCAAAATATAATACTTGACGCGACTTTAAGCCCTGTATTATGTCACCCATCATATGATGGATGTTAAATAATGCACTGTTCCCTTTCGTTGGTCTTCACAAGGTATTGTTTCTTTGGTTATGCATTGCACGTTGATCCCCTGAATATAAATCAAGGAGGTCTGGTGCGATGTCGGAACAAACCCATAAAAGAGAACATAAAGGACATGGCGAAAAGCATCTGGAAAAGTAGACCAACAAGGACTTGCGGGAAATGGCCGCGGATTTGTAACGGGATTTCAACTCATAAGGAGAGCATACATGACTGATTTTGTATCCATCGGAACGAACGGCATTAGATTGCGGGCTGTGGTGAAAGGCAATGGACCCCTGGTCGTTATGGTTCACGGCTTCCCGGAATCCTGGTATTCCTGGCGGCATCAAATCGGTCCCATTGCTGAAGCAGGATTTACCGCCTGTGCCATTGATGTGCGCGGGTACGGCGGCAGCGATAAACCTCCGCTTGCGGAAGATTATTCGATGGAGAAGATGATAGGGGATATTGCGGGCCTGATCGATTCGCTGGGCGGCGGAAACAGGGCTGTCTTGATTGGGCATGATTGGGGAGCGCCCATCGTCTGGAATACCGCACTGGTCTGTCCGGACAAGGTTCGCGCCGTCTGCGCCATGTCCGTTCCCTACGCGGGTGTCGGCGAAGTCCCATTCATCGACCTGGTAGACGAGCTCTTCACAAAAAACGGCCTCTTTTTTTATCAGGTATACTTTCAAAAGGAAGGTGTTGCCGAAGCGGAATTCGAGGCGGACATCAAAGGCGCATTAAGGCGGATGTATTATGCCTGCAGCGGCGATGCGCCGGAGGACTCCTGGGCGGTCAACAAGCCTGTAGACGCCAGGTTGCTCGATGGAACGGTTGATCCGGAGGTTTTCCCGGCCTGGATGACGACGGAAGACCTTGATTATTACATCAATGAGTTCAAACGTTCCGGTTTCCGCGGGCCAATCAACAGGTACCGCAATCATCGCCGGGATTTCAATTATCTGACTCCCTTCAAAGACTGCAAAATTGAACAGCCCGCCCTTTTTATGGCCGGCTCGCGCGATCTTGTTCTCAGCATGTTTCCCGGAGTCGATCTGATTTCCATTATGCGGGAATATGTCCCGAATCTCTCCGGGAGCACCATCCTGGACGGGTGCGGTCATTGGACACAGCAGGAAAGGCCGGCAGAGGTCAACAAACTCCTGCTTGGCTGGCTTCAGAATCTCGCTTAGGGGCTGTTGACCGGCGTCAAATTTATCGATCTGAACTCGCGTCAAAGGGTCAGGGTGAAGAACAATGGGTTAAAAATTCAAACAAGATACCAGCAGAAATGCCGCGCATAAAAAAAGAGCTACGATCTGACTCGTAACTCTTTGAAATTATTTGGCGTCCCCACCGGGATTCGAACCCGAGTTGTCGGCGTGAAAGGCCGATGTCCTAGGCCTCTAGACGATAGGGACGCGCATTAAGAAGCCTTTTGAGAAAACGGTCTTATATCCTGCCGAAGCCTGAAAAGTCAAGCTGCAAATCAATCGAATACAACCGGTTCCCTGAGGATGGTCTCCCGGGCCTTCTGCGCGAGGGCGGCCGTTTCCGGGTAGTTGTCCTTCAGGGAGTAGAGCTGTCGAAGGTGGTCCGCCGTCCTGGAGATCAGCATTACGAGGTCGCCTTCGGCTATGCCGCTGCGTTCCATGAGTTCGTTCCATTCACAACCGCGGGCCCATTCGTATACGACCTTGGATGTCCACAGCGGGAGCGGGTTTATCGGGAAGCCCGATGCCTGCATCCTTTCGGCCAGCGGCTCCGTCACGGAAATCATGCGCTTGTACGAATCATAAAGCTCTGCGGGTATCTCCTTTTTGTTGACGTATATCTCTTCGTTGCGGTCCGTTACGAAGGGCGCGATCAGGGCGGCCAGGAGCGCCTCGTTTTCCTTCGGGAAAATGCCTTTTCTCAGGCACTCCGCTATCAGCAGCGGCTGGTCGAGCCGGAGATTGGAAGCCCATTTGCCGTCGTCGGTCAGCCGGTTGTCCGCGTCGACAAACCCTTCCATTTTCAGGAAGGAGACATGCCTTTTGAAGTCCCGCCACAGGGCGGGGCCGCCGATCCGGCGGTCCGAGTCGCTCTTCCGGACCGATTTCTGGTAGGCGGCGAGCGAACGCTCGAAGATGTCGCGCACGTCCTCGGGCCGGTACGCCAGCAGCAGGTTGAGGACCATGGAAAAATCGTTGCGGATACGGCTCGTGATCTCCTCCGGCTTCATGGAAAGGAGCTTGCGGACATAGTTGAGGTCCATGTTCCTGCCCGGAATGTTGAGGAGGAAGCCGATCTTGTCCTTGCCGCGCCTGCCGGATCTTCCCGTCATCTGGTGGAACCCGGTCGCATTCAGGGGGAGGAACTCGTGGCCGTTGAACTGGTCGGAGTTGAAGAGAACGATTGTACGGGCCGGGAAATTTACGCCCGCTGCTACGGTCGAGGTCGCGAAAATCGCGTCGAGGCGGCCTTTCTTCATCATTTCCTCGATCAGGAATTTCCAGGCCGGGAGCTGTCCGCCGTGGTGTGCCGCAACCCTGCAGTTGCGCAGGGCCGGCAATTGCCGGTGCTCTTCCAGGAAGGGGGCCTTTTCGAGCAATTCCTGGAGGTCGCGGTCGAATTCCTCGTCGCGCTCGATATCCCCCGGGCGGCATTCCCTTACGGCTATGTTGCAATCGGAGCGCGATTTAAGGAAAAATATGGCGGGCAGGAGGTTGAATTCCCTCAGTACTGCGATTATATCCGAGAAAGAGGGCGTTTTCATGGCCTTGGAGCGCCTGCCGGGCCGGTGCGAATTTTTCTGAATGAAGGCCTCCACCTTGCCATAAAGCCTCTGTCTGACAAGGAAGGGCATCATTTTACCTGTTGGGTGCAGGAACAGGGGGTAGAGCGGCACAGGCCTCCTGGTCTCTTCAACTACTACGCATTCCTTGTCGCGGATCGAGCTGAGCCAGGAGGCTATCTCGTAGCCGTTGCCGATCGTGGCCGAAAGCATCAGGAGGTTTATCCGGGAAGGAAGGTAGATCATGATCTCTTCCCATACCACTCCCCGTTCCAGGTCTCCCAGGAAGTGAGCCTCATCGAGTACGACCAGGTCGCAGGCGAGGTTCTCCCCCACATGCATCGAGTCATAAAGCTGGTTCCGCAGGATTTCGGTGGTCCCGACGATTATCGGGGCATCCGCGTTTTCCTTGGTATCCCCGGTGAGGATTCCCACATTTTCCGGTCCGAAAATCTGCCCGAATTCCACCCATTTCGAATTGGAAAGAGCTTTCAGGGGCGACGCGTACCAGGCCCGCCCGCCCTTTTCGATCACGGCGGCGATGGCCTTTTCCGCGATCCAGGTCTTGCCCGATCCGGTCGGGGCCATGACGAGGCAATCCGTCCTGTTGGCTGCCTCCAGGGCGTCAAGCTGGAAATCGTCGGCTATGAATTGAGATTCTTCGGGCTTGCCGATGCGGGAAAATATCCCGTTGAGCATTGGTTCTGCGGAGGACTTGAATTCGGGAGCGTCCTTCTTCTTTCGCCTTCTGAACCCGCGGTAACGGCCCTTTTTTTTGAATCCTTCGGTTTTTTCTATTTTGTTGTTGCTCTTTGCGGTTTCTATCATTCTTAATTTATTTACTGAAATGCGAACCTCCCCGAAACGTGAAGGCCCGCAAAAGCGCCTTTTTATTAGAATGAGTATAACATAATCGGCCCTGCCGGTAAAGGAATCCCCTCGATTTTATTTAGGGATTCCCTGTTAACAGGTGGGGCGTTCACCGCTGGAAAACTGAGAAAAATCCAGATTTGCGAACAAGGTAGATGAATAAGGCAAAGAGGAGCAACGAGATAATTGCGCCGAGCTGCCATGCCGTA
>JBDKTK010000115.1:0-30073 GCA_039680225.1 Syntrophaceae bacterium | reverse complement strand
GATCGTTTCCCGCAGACGCGCAGGTCCCCCGCAGGATGTCGGCATGGGTATCGACGGCCTTGATGAGCGCGCTCAGGAACAGCAGGAACTGGACATTTTCGCCCGGCGTGTGGCCGGGTTCGAGCAGATTGATCCCGTCGTCGGTCGAGAGGGACCAGTTGTTGTGCTTGCCCGAGCCGTTAATGCCCGCATAGGGCTTTTCATGAAGCAGGCAGACGAGGTCGTGGCGCAGCGCGACCTTCTGCATGGTTTCCATGACGAGCTGGTTGTGGTCGGTTGCGATGTTCGTTGTGCTGAAGAGGGGGGCCATTTCGTATTGAGCAGGGGCTACCTCGTTGTGCTGGGTCTTGGAGGTGATCCCCATTTTCCACAGCTCGGTGTTGAGGTCCTTCATGTATGCCGAGACCCTGTCCTTGATGTAACCGAAATACTGGTCCTCGAGCTCCTGGCCTTTCGGCGCGGGCGCTCCGAAGATGGTCCGGCCTGTCAGCATCAAATCGAGCCGCTCCAGGTAAAATTTCCTGTCGACAAGGAAGTATTCCTGTTCCGGGCCCACCGTGGAGGCAACCCTGGCGGAAGTCGTATTTCCCAGGGCCTTCAAAACTCTCATGGCCTGTCTCGAGACCGCTTTCATCGAGCGCAGCAGCGGTGTCTTCTTGTCGAGGGCTTCGCCGTAATAAGAGTAGAACGCCGTGGGAATTGTGAGAGTTACGTTACCGCTTTCATCCTCTTTCAGGAAGGCCGGGGAGGTGCAATCCCAGGCGGTATAGCCTCTCGCCTCGAAGGTGGACCGCTGTCCGCCGCTCGGGAAGGAAGACGCGTCCGGTTCGCCCTGGATGAGCTGTTTCCCGGAAAACTCCAGGTACCCGCTGCCGTTGCCGTTCGGGCTTATGAAAGAATCGTGCTTTTCGGCGGTCATCCCGGTCAGCGGCTGGAACCAGTGCGTATAGTGGGTCGCACCTCTCTCGACGGCCCAATCCTTCATGGCATTGGCAACCACTTCGGCAACTTCGGGCCGCAGCGGCACATCATTGTCGATGGTTTCCTTCAGTGCCCTGTAAATCTCTTTGGGCAGGCGCTCTTTCATAAGCTTGTCGTTGAATACGTTGGAACCAAAAACAGCCGTGATCTCCATAATTTTCTCCTTCTCTGTATTTTTTTAAAAAATAATTGCTGTCGCCTTACACGGGTAATTGGGCCTTCTTTTTCCGGAACTGCCTGAAATCAATCCCGTGTTTCTTGATCTTATAAAAAAGAACTCTTCTCGTGATCCCCAGGTCCCTTGCTGCCCGGGCGCAGTTCCCGTTCGCCCTGCGCAGGGCGTCGGTCAGCAGGAACCGCTCGTAAACCATCAGGTGAAAAGAAAGAGTGTCTTGTTCGCTCTGCACTTTTTCATATTCCGAATTGAAGAATGATGTCTCTACCAAGGAAATAGCAATATGGGTGCCAATGAGGAATGCTTATGTAATTTACCGTATTTATTGAGAAAATATGATAGGGAGAAAATCGGGAGGAATTTAAAAGATACAAATTTCTGTAAAGCAGACTTTATTGGCGACAATATTGTTGGAAATAACAAAGCCTTAAGAACGCGCCGCGCGAACACAAAAATTTACGCCGGGCGCCGGAACGGTTGCAGCGGGGTTGCGCAATAATCATTGACACTTAATTGATTTCCCCATATGAATCTCCGCGAATACTTATACACCTTGGATTTGCGCTAAAGCTAAAGTAGATGCTTAAATTGCCCAATAAAGGTCCCCGGCGGACCGGTATCCCTGATAAGACTATCGCGGAGCTGCTTTTTTGCCTGGCGCTGATAGCATTGATTTCATTCCGGGCGCATGTGGAAGCGGAACCCATGTGCGCCGCATATGCAGAGCCGGCTTCCGACCACTTTGACGGCGAGCTGTTTTTTAATCCGAAATACGGTCCCGGTCACGGTGCAGCTGCGCCGGTGCGTCCGGGCGAGGAGGCGCAAAGGAGGAGCTTCGGGTGGTTCTGGTTCCGATTCATATTGGGGATTGACAGGCCGGACTGGCCGCAGGAAGTTAACGCCGCGCCGGCGGCTCCTCCCCCGGAACGCGTCCCGAGAGGGTCGCTCATGATCACCCCTGTAGGGCACGGGACATTTCTCATCCAGATTGACGGGCTTAATATCCTGACCGACCCGATCTGGTCGGAGCGCTGCAGTCCCGTTTCCTGGGCCGGCCCGAAGCGCCGCCGGGCGCCCGGCATCCGTTTTGAAGACCTGCCGCCGATAGACGCGGTCCTCATATCCCATAACCACTATGACCACCTCGACATTCCCACGCTCGAACGACTCGCGGGGAAGGGCGCCAGGCGTTCCATAACGACGCTCGGCAACCGCGATCTCATTTGCAAAACAGGCATTCCCGCCGTGGACGAACTCGACTGGTGGCAGACGCTGAGCCTGTCCGGGGAAGTCACCGTCACTGTCGTACCTGCGCAGCATTTTTCGATGAGGTCTTTCTGGGACCGCAACAGGACGCTCTGGGGAGGGTTTGTCATATCCGGCCCCTCCGGCAGCATCTATTATTCCGGCGATACCGGCTATGGCCCCCATTTCCGGGAGATCTCCAGGAGGTTCCCCCGGATACGGGCGGCGCTCCTGCCCATAGCGCCGTTCTGGCCGAAAAACTCGAACAAGCCGCCGCACAGGAATTTCAACCGGGTCCACATGGGACCGGCTGAAGCGGTCAAGGCGCATCTCGATCTTGGCGCGGAACTCAGCATTGCCGCGCATTTCCAGGTGTTCCAACTCGGGGCCGATGCTTTTGAAGATGCCCCGGCGGAACTTAAATCGGCCCTTTTGGAACAAGGTGTCGAACCTGAATCGTTCATTGCGCCGCCGCCTGGAGAAGCCATCAACCTGAAGCCCGTATTTACCCTGCTAAACCTTCCCGCGGCGGCAGCGGGCAATTGACTCCGAAGTCAGCCCGGCCTGATTCCCGGCAATGTCACTTCAAATTTTAATTCCGATTCGCGGGTGCCGGACTGGCAAACATTTCGAGGCAAATAGGGGGCAAACGGCATGAAAAAGGACATGGTGCGGTTCGCTGCAATCCTCCCGGCATTGCTGATCCTGCTGATCCCGGCATCATTCGCAGATGCGCGGGACCCCGGCGAGGCTGCCAAAATTGAATATCTGATAAAATCGGTGGAAGACCTGCACGGTGTCAAATTCATCAGGAACGGGAGCGAATACGACTCAAAGAAGGCGGCGGACCACCTGCGCTTAAAACTGGGTAAGGCGGGTCCCCGGGTGAAGACAGCGGAAGATTTCATAACCCTGTGCGGCTCGCGATCGTATTTATCGGGTAAGCCTTACATGATGAGGTTTCCCGACGGGACCGCCGTAACTGCCGAATCTTTCTTCCGCCGGAAGCTGAAAGAGTACAAATAAGTGTCGGGATACTTTACAAAACTGTTGAACTGAATTTGATCAATTTCACGATGTTTGCTAAAAACAATATAAATTTCGCATAACTTCTGGTAATATACAAATAAGGTTTGGTTTTTGCATGTTACATCCACATGAAGGCAAGCCTTGTGAAACAAACTCAAAAGGATGTGCTGATGTTACGGAAGATTTTCAGCAGAAGGAAACACTCGCGTTACCATGCCAAGGAGAAGACATTTATAGTTTTTCAACCCTTCACGCCGGACGAACAGAGGTTGCAGATTATCGATATCAGCGAGGGAGGGTGCGCATTCATTTACACCGGGGAGGAGAGAGACCTGGAAGCAATGTGCCAGGTCAATCTCATGAGCGACAACCTTCACCACGTCGAGGGGCTTCACCTTTCGAAAGTCAGGGACCAGCACGTTTCGGGGCCCTTCCGGAGGAGGGGGGTTGAGTTCCAATGGCTGGGAGCGCTGGATAAGGAAAAGCTGAAAAAGTTTATCGATCAGGTTTCACTGTGCAGGTGCTGATCAGTAAAACAGATATTATATATGATAAGGCAGGGCCGTGAGGCGCTGCCTTTTTTGTTTGAGGAAACTTCACCAATTCAGACGAGGGGATATCCGGCCTTTTTCCACGCGGCGACTCCGCCCTTGAGCGCCTTGGCGCCGGAATACCCTTTTTTTATGAACTCTTCCGCCCGCCCGGCGGCGCTCGCTTCGCGGGGTCAGGCGCAATAAAATATAATTTCCCGGTCCTTTGCCAGGGCGGGAACCATGGAAGAAAATTCGCCATAGGAAATTGCGCCTTCCAGCCTGTTCTTTTTAAATGCCTCGTCGTCGTTGTAAGCGCAGACGAGGATCGCCTCTCCGGACTTCACTTTCGAATAGGCGTCTTCCGGCGTGATGCGTTCGGCTTCCGTCATAACCTTCCTCCTGTGCTCCTCAGAACCGGTATTATTTTTCAATTTCCCGCGGGACCAGGATCAGGACAGTTGTGCCCCGGCCGGGTTTTGATCTGATCGCGAGCTGTCCGCCGATGTGCTGCAGCCTTTCGCGGATGCTGTAGAGGCCGTAGCCTCCTTTGAGGCCCGGCTGGAAATTCTTTTTCATATCGAATCCCCTGCCGTCATCTGTAATTTCGACGCAGAGCTTCTTCGCGTCATTGGAGAATTTGAGAGCCGCGTTTTTCGCATTGGCATGCTTGACGACGTTCATCAGCAGCTCGCGGGCAGCCTGGAACAAAAGCACTTCCACTTCGTGGCCGAGCGGCATGCCTTCATTGCTGCTCTCAAATTTCATGTTTATCCCATGCTGGGTCCCGATTTGCTCGGTAAGCCACTCCAGGGCGTGCTTTAATCCGAGTTCGTTTAACACGGGCGGGCTCATTTCCGCCATGATCTGGCGGGCCTGTATTATTGAATGTGAGAGCATGTCCTGCATTTCGGCGAAAACCGGCCTTGCCTTTGGCGGGATCCGGGACTGGATCAGTTGGCTCCGCAGTTTGGCGGCCCCCAATGTCTGCACCACGGTGTCGTGAAGCTCGGTGGCGAAGTGCTGCCTGGAGCGCTCGTCGGCCAGCACAATCTCGGACGCCATGGCCCGCAGATTTTTCCGGGCGGTGCGGAGGCGCTCCTCGATGTATATCTGCTGGCTTATGTCGGTCATGGTGCCTTCAATCAGCACACCTTCATCGCAACGGCGTGCAGTTGAATTCAGCAGGACCCAGATAGCGGCGCCGTCTTTGCGTTTCATCCGGACCTTGAAGTTGATGACTTTGCCTTTTTTGTACAGAAGCTCCCGGTACTTGTTCAAGTCGGCTTCGGAATTGAACACCATATGCGTGTTTTCCGCCAGCCATTCCTGCAGGCTTGAGTATCCGAGTATCCGCAAATGGGCGTCATTGCAATGCAAACGCCTGTTTTTCAGGGCCCCGGGAGTCTCAATCGTGCGGAACACCCCCACAGGGTTGACTTCGATCAGCAGTCTGTAGGCTTCCTCGGATTTCCGGAGTTCCTCTGCTGTGCGGGACAGCTCGATTGTCCTTTCCCTTACCTTGTCCTCCAGTTCTTCCTTTGCCCGCTGCATGGCCTCCTGCGCCCGTTTGCGTTCAGTTATCTCCTGTATGACTATACTGACGTAATCGATCCGGTCGTTTTCCTTGATGGGATAATAATTGGCGACCCACGCCCGTTCCATGCCGTCAGTGTTCGTTACGAATTCACGGTCCCTGTCCGGCTCCCCGGAATTCATGACAAGATTGAATGAATATTCAAACATGTCTGCCGTGTGCGGTATTATTTCGCGCGGGGTCCGGCCGATATGCGCCGCGACGGGCACGCCGTGCAACCGGGCAAGGCTCTCGTTCACCCGGACATAGCGCATCCGGGTGTCGACAACGCACAGGCCGACCGGCGCATTGTCATAGTACGATTCGATCTCGGCAAGCTGCCTGCGGACGGATTGCCGGCTTTCGAAAAGCTCTTTTTCCACGCGCCTGCGCCCGGTCACGTCCAGGACCAGGGAGAGTATGGAGGCCAGCCGGCCCTCGTCATCGTAGATGGCCGAGTTGTACCATTCGCAGTGGATCACCGATCCGTCCCGGCGGTAGTTGCGGTTGGAGTGCATGTTCCGGGGACGGCGGTTCGAGATCATATCGGCTGAAATCCGCTGCACGGACTTTAGATCGTCCTCATGGACCCAGCGTATTTCCGGGATTGCTTTCCCGATTATCTCGTCAGCCGGCCAGCCGAAAATCCGCTCCGCTTCCTCAGACCAGCGCGTGACGCGGAATTCCGGATCGAACTCGATCATGGCAAGGAGCGAGTTGGACATATGGGCGTCGAGTTTCCGCAGCGCCGCCCGCAAACTCTCCTGGGCGCTCTTCCGGACATCTATTTCGCGCTCAAGCTCCGCCGTCCGCTCCCGGACCATGGCTTCCAATTGTTGGAGGAGAGCGTCCCTTTCGGCTTCGGCCCGTTTGCGCTTTTCCCGTTCGCCGGACTCCTTCAATGCGCGCCGGACTGCCGGGACCAGGCGGGCAAGCCGGTCCTTCATGACGTAATCGGTCGCCCCGCTGGTCAGGACCTCGATGGCCGTTTCTTCTCCGACAGCCCCGCTCACAAGGATGAAGGGCACCCCGGGGCTGAGTTCCCGGGCAAGGCTCAAAGCACGGACGCCGTTGAATTGAGGCAGGTCATAGTCGGAAAGGATAATATCGGGGGCGAACTCAAGAAGCGCTTCGCGGAATTTCTCTTCGGTTTCAACCCGCCTGGAATTGAAGTTCATACCTGAGCCGCTCAACTCGCTCTCAATCAGCTCCAGATCGGCCGGGCTGTCTTCAAGGATAAGTATGCGGACCCTGTCATTCATATAAGGCCGAATAATATACTCTAACAGCGTGCGCCCCGATATCAGGGCAGGCATTATTTATGAATGCTCCAAAACCTTGGATATTATATCAGCCTCTTTTGTTTTCGTTAATTCCTGGACGGGAAGACAGCTCGAATAAAAAAGCGTAACTTTAAAAATAACGGGGGCGGTCGGCCCCCGTTATTCAAGAGAGGTTATGTTTTTTACTGCGTCTTGTGAACTCAGTCTGAATGTTTTGAAAAATAATATATCCCGTGTCGACCGGCTCATGAGTCAATTGGAGATAAATCACTGTTTGAGAAGCCTTAGTACGGGTTCAAATCCGAAACCAGGTCCCAGACCTTATCGATCTTTTCGGGTTTTTCCTTTTTTGCTTCTTTTTCTTTTTTAACCATCACGCGGCCCTTTCTCCGCAGTTTTTCCTCTTTGCCGGGCATTTACGATTTTCCACCTGTTCTACTACTCGCGGTGCTCTCATAACCCGGCGCACGATGGGGCGCAATCGGGGCAGGTCCTGAAATCACTGTGGAATAATGCCTTCTTCCGCATAGGACGCCGCTCTCCCTGAACATGGGACCCCATCCTACAATGTGTACAGGGCGCAGGCTTGTTTGGTCCGCCTGAGGTCGCAATTTCAAATATTGATTGAAATTCTGCCTGACTGCGGACCATAATCTTTTCACTTTCCCGGAGGCGAAATGATGGTGAAAACACAAAAAACGTTTTGGATTACTGTTTCAGTCTGGCTTCTGATTTGCCGGGTATGCCCGGACGCCGCCGTGGGGCAGACGGAAACGGCATTCCTCTCCGGTAAGGCGAAACCCGCCGCGCTCCAGGCTTATAATGCGGACCCCGCCGCGGTTTCCATATCCGGCCTGTCCTCCGGCGGGTTCATGGCCGTGCAACTGGGCGTTGCCTATTCATCCGTCTTCACGAGGGGTTTCGGCGTCTTCGCGGGAGGGCCTTACGACTGCGCGCGAAACCAGAAGTATACCGCCTGCATGAAAAACTCCGTGCCTGATATCACAAAGCCCCAATCGAATATGGCGCGTTGGAGCGGAAGCAAAATCGACCCGTTAAAGAACCTGGCCGAACGCAAAATTTTCATGTGGGTGGGAACAAAGGACAGGATTGCCGGCCCGAATGTAATGAGGATGCTGGATAAAGAGCTTTCCACCTGGTACAGCCGCGACAAGGTGAGCTATAAAGAATCTGATGCCGGCCACACTTTCCCGACCGATTTCAAATCTCCGGGCAACAGCCCCTGCGGGGAAGCTGAAAAGCCGTTCGTCAGCAATTGCGGATATGACGGCGCGGGCGAGGTCTTGAAATGGCTCTACGGAAAACTTAACGGCCGCAACGACAATCCGCCCGCCCGGCAATTAATAAGCTTCGACCAGACATTTTTTATCGCCGACGGCAAGGGAATGGACTCGGCCGGATATCTTTATGTCCCGGCCGCCTGCGCTGCGGGCAAACCGTGCCGGTTGCATGTCGCCCTCCACGGCTGCGAGCAGGGCCACGGCCACGTCCAGATGAAATTCGTGAACAATTCCGGCTACAACAGGTGGGCAGACACGAATAACATTATAATCCTTTATCCCCAGGCCCGGCGTGATTACAAATTTCACAGGACATGGAGCAGCGGCTACCTGCCGAACCCGGCGGGCTGCTGGGACTGGGTCGGCTGGTACGGCGAGGACGCCGACCGGCACGGAGGAGCGCAGATCGAAGCGATCGTCGGCATGGTCAGGAAGATAACGAGCGGCTATAAAAAATAATTTGAAATTTCAAATTTGAGATTTGAGATTTTTCCGGGGAGAGGGCCGGGGTGAGGGGAAACCTTTTGACACATTTCTCCCGGTAATCACATAATGGAAAAAACCGAAACGGAGGCAGCCATGGACAGAAAAGGCATGGTTACATTTGCAGGCAAACCGTTGACGCTGACGGGCAACGAGGTGAAGGTTGGAGACAAGGCCCCGGATTTCAAAGCCGTCGACAAGGACCTGAGCGAGGTCCGGCTTTCCGATTTCGCCGGGAAGGTCAAAATCCTCAGTGTGACCCCCTCGCTCGATACCCCTGTGTGCGACCTCCAGGCGAGGAAGTTTGAAGAAGACGCCGGCGCGCTGGGAGACAAGGTTTCCGTGATCAACATCAGCATGGACCTCCCCTTTGCGATAGCGCGGTTCTGTGCGGGGGCAGGCATTAAGAATATCCGGACCCTCTCGGACCACAGGGACGCGTCCTTCGGCAACGCCTACGGCGTGCTGATCAAGGAGTTGCGGCTGCTGTCCCGTTCCATATTCGTCATCGACCGGTCGGACGTGATACGCTACATCCAAATAGTGCCGGAGATTACGAACGAGCCGGATTACGACAAGGCCGTTGCGGAGGCAAAGAAGCTTATTTGACGGGAAAGGCTTACCGGGTAAGGACGAAGGGCGGGTTTGCCGCTGAAGTGGTTGCTGCTTATCCAATCATTCACAGGCATGCCTCATAATTTGACGCTTTCCCCCAGGTACGCCTCCTTGACCCGGCTGTCGTTGAGGAGTTCTTTCCCGGTGCCTTCGAGGACGATGGAGCCCGTTTCCAGGACGTAGCCGTAATCCGCGATATTGAGGGCGGCCATCGCGTTCTGCTCGATGAGCAGGATCGTTGTCCCTTCCTGGTTGATCTGGCAGATCACGCGGAAGACTTCTCTGATCAGCAGCGGCGCGAGGCCCAGCGAGGGCTCGTCGAGCAGGATCAGTTTCGGGCGGCTCATGAGGGCGCGCCCGAGGGCCAGCATCTGCTGCTCGCCGCCGGAGAGCGTCACGGCCGTCTGGGACGAGCGCTCGCGAAGGCGGGGGAAAATCCCGTACACCCAATCGATGTCTTTTTTTATATTTCCTGAATCCTTGCGGGCGAAAGCGCCCATGAGCAGGTTCTCGAAGATGCTCAGCTCCGCGAACACCTTGCGGCCTTCGGGGACCATGGCAATCCCCTCGCGGGCTATCCGGTGCGCGGGCAGGCGGTTTATTTCCCGGCCCAGGAATTTTATCTTTCCCGAGGAAGCCGGGACGAGGCCGCTGATCGTGCGCAGCAGCGTGCTCTTGCCGGCGCCGTTGGCCCCGACGAGGGCGACTATTTTCCCCTCGGTCACTTCGAGTGAGACGCCCTTCAGGGCGTGGATGCCGTCATAGGAAACATTGAGTCCGACGATGCTCAGCATGCGGTCTCTCCCAGGTAGGCCTCGATCACCTTGGGATCGGCCTGGATTTCGGCGGGCGTGCCCTCGGCGATGGTGACGCCGTAATCGAGGACGGAGATCCTCTCGCAGATCCGCATGACGAATTTCATGTCGTGCTCGATCAGCAGGACAGTCAGGTCATGGGCCTCTTTCAGGCGCAGGATGAGTTCCAGAAGTTCCATCGTTTCATTCGGGTTCATCCCCGCCACCGGCTCGTCGAGCAGCAGCAGCTTCGGGCCGGTCGCGAGGGCCCGCGCGATTTCCAGTTTCCTCTGCATGCCGTAGGGCAGTGAGGAGGAAATTTCATTGGCGACGCTGTCGAGGCCCACTTCGGTGAGCAGCTGCATCGCCAGGCCGTTCATTTCCCTTTCCTCGTCCTGGTAGCGCGGCAGGCGCAGGATCGCACCGATAAAGCCGGACCTGAGCCGGCAGTGCCGGGCGATGATGACGTTTTCCCTCACGGTCAGGTCGGGGAAGAGCCTGATGTTCTGGAAAGTGCGGGCAATGCCGAGCTTGGTTATCCTGTTTGCCTTCATCCCGGCAATCTGGCGGCCCTGGAAATCGATGCTCCCCGAGGTCGGCTGGTAGTAGCCCGAGATCATGTTGAAGACAGTGGTCTTGCCCGCGCCGTTGGGGCCGATGATCCCGGCCAGTTCGCCCTTGTTGAGGGACAGGTTGAATCCGTCCACGGCGGTGAGTCCGCCGAACTGCATTGTTATCTTGCGGGCCGCGAAGAAGTCCATCAGGGGACCCTCCGGCGCGCCGCTTTTATTTTATCCAAGACCCAGTCCCAGGAAAACTCCGCCGTCCCCATCAGGCCGCGGCGGGCGAAGATCATCATGATAACCAGCAGGAACGAGAAGATGACCATGCGCATCCCCGGGATGCCCGGGACCTCGAACGAACCGAAGGTCATCGGCTCCTCCACGAAACGCAGGGCCTCTCCGCCCCAGGTAATGAGGACCGCCGCGATGACCGCCCCCGTCGTGCTCCCCAGTCCGCCCAGCACTATCATGATCAGGATGTTGAAGGTGAGGAAGAAGGTGAAAAGGGTGGGGGAGATGGTCGTGATGAGATGGGCCAGCAGGCCGCCGCCGACCCCGGCGAAAAAGGCGCTGATCGTGAACGACATCATCTTGTGCCAGAACGTGTTTATCCCGATCGATTCCGCTGCCGCCTCGTCATATTTAATCGCCTTGAACGCGAGGCCGTAACTGCTCTTCACAAGCCTGGTTATAATGAAAATTGTAATGACGGCCGCCCCCCAGGCCCACCACAGGTTTGTGTAATCGGGAATGGCTTTCAGGCCCAGGGGCCCGTTCGTGATGCTCTGCGCGTTGGTTGCCACGACCACGACGACCTCGCCGAATCCCAGTGTCACGATGGCGAGATAATCGCCCCGGACCCGGAATACCGGGAATCCCATCAGGAACCCGAGCAGGGCGGCGAGAAAGCCCCCTGCCAGCAGCGCGACTATAAACGGCGCCTGGATCACACTCAGGGGCCAGATGAGCGGGTCGATGATAAACGACAGCTCCTTCTCGGCGGGCGTAAGCGTCAGGAGCGCTGCCGCATAGGCCCCTACGGCGGCGAAGGCGTTGGGGCCGAGAGAGAACTGCCCGGTCACGCCGTTTATCAGGTTATAGCTTACCGCGAAGACAACGAAGATTGCGCAGGCGATGAGGATCCTGATCTCGTAATCCGAGCCGCTGCTGTCCATATAATAGAGAAACGCGGCGAAGGCGCCCAGGACGAGCATCCAGAGGAACTGTTTTGTGCTGCGCGAGTTCTCCATCCTGTCAATCCGGCAGTTTCTGGCCCATCAGGCCGGTGGGCCTGAAAAGCAGTATCAGGATGAGCAGCCCGAAGGCGAACGCGTCGCGGTACCCGCCGAGGTCCGGGTACAGGGCGACAAGCATGATCTCCATGATCCCCAGGAAAAGGCCTCCCAGCATTGCCCCGGTGACATTCCCGATACCCCCGACGACGGCCGCGACAAATGCCTTGAGGCCGGGGATTATCCCCATGAGCGGATTTATCTGCGGGTACTTCATCGCCCACATTATTCCCCCCGCCGCGGCAGCCGCCGAGCCGATCGCAAACGTGATCGCGATTATCCGGTTGACGTTGACGCCCATCAGCGTGGTCGTCTCCATGTCCCTCGCAATGGCGCGCATTGCCCGCCCGGTGTTTGTCCGGTAAAGGACAAAGAGGATGGCCGCGAGCAGGGCAAGGGTCAGCAGGGGCGTCCAGATCAGGAGGTCGGTAAAAATTATCCCGCCGATCTCCCGTATCTCTCCAAAGAAATCGGGGCGGGGAAATGCCTTGGGCTGGCCGCCGAAGATCACGATCCCCAGGTTCTCCAGGAAAAACGAGACCCCGATGGCGGTTATCAGGGCTGAAATGCGCGGGGCGTTGCGGACCGGCCGGTAAGCGCCCCTGTCGATGAGCACGCCGAGCAGGGCCGTCAGGGCGATCGCAATTACGAACGAGGACCACCAGGGGAGGGCGAAAACGAGGATCCCGTAAAACGCGAAATAGCAGCCCATCATCATGACGTCGCCGTGGGCGAAGTTGATCAGGCGGATCACCCCGTAAACCATCGTGTAGCCCAGGGCGATCAGGCCGTAGAGGCATCCGAGGGATATGCCGTTAATAAGCTGCTGGGCTAAAATGTCCAGGTCCATAAAACTGCAACTGACAAAAACAGGGGGGCGAAACAGATCTCGCCCCCTCATGTCCTGCACTTTCTTTAATCTCTCCTGTTACGGGTTGACCGTGGTCAGGTATTGGAATCTGCCGTCCTTGACTTGAAGGATGACGGCGCTCTTCACTGCGTTGCCGTCCTGCCCGATATTGATGATGCCGGACACGGCCTGGAATTTTTTGGTCTTCGCCAGCTGGTCCCGGACCTTCTGCCCGTCAGTCGAGTTGGCCCGCTTGATCGCATCGATCAGGAGGAAATATGAATCGGCCCCCAGGGCGGAGAATGCCGGGGAGTCTTTCCTGTACTTGTCCTTGAACGTCTTTAGGAAAGACCTGGCCAGCTTGGTGGTCGCGCCTTCCTTGTCGAAATGGCCGGTGAGCGCAAAGCCTTCAACAGCCTTGCCGCCGACCTTCAGGAGCACATCGTTCTGGGCGCCGTCGGCCGACATGATTTTTATCTTCAGGCCGGTTTCGGCCGCCTGCCTGCAGATCAGCGCATCTTCGGTGTAGTAGTTGGGCAGGTAAAGGACATCGGCTTTGGCCTTCCGGATGCTCGCCAGCTGGGCGCTGAAATCCTGGTCGCCGGAACGGCAATACGTCGTGATTACGACCTTGCCGCCGAGCTTGGTGAAGCTCTTCTGAAATATTTTCCCGAGGTCGACGGAATAATCCTGCGCCTGGTCAATCAGCATCGCGGCCCTCCGGGCCTTCAGGTTATTGTACACGTACTTGGCCGCGACTTCGCCCTGGAACGAGTCCGTGAAGCAGACCCTGAACATGAATTTCTTGTTCTGGGTTACGCGGGGGTCGGTGGCGGTCGGGGAGATCACGGGGATTTTGGCCTTTTCGGCGACTGCCGAACCGGCCATCGTGTTGCTGCTCGTGGCCGAGCCGAGGATGGCGACGACCTTGTTGTTCTGGATCAGGCGGCTCACCGCGTTGGCGGCTTCGATCCTGTCGCTTTTTTCATCCACAAGGAAAAGCTCCACTTTCTTGCCGAGCACCGCGGGCTGCATCTGGTTCGCCACCTGGATGCCTTCCCACTCCTCCTGCCCGTACGCGGCGACGCCGCCGGTCATGGGGAGGAAGACCCCGACCCGGATGGTGTCGGCCTTCTGCGCAAATACCGGCATTGAGAAAGCGAATACAAAAAGACAAACAATTGACAGGACAAAGACGTATCTTTTCATGTGGCCTCCTTACAGTTTGTGGTTAACAGGATTATGAGGAAAGCGGGATGATATTTCTCATATTAATTGCAACATGTCAATATAAATGCTTTTTCGGCGGATTTTCCCCGAAGCAAAAAACGCTTTACCTATATTGCATCATTGGCTAAAAACGAAAGTGGAGATGTTGCATGCACCAGCTGATTGACTCTTACCTCAATTTCCTTGCCGTCGAAAAAGGCGCCTCGCTGCACACCCTGGACGCATACGGCCGGGACCTGGGGCGCTACGCGCAGTTCATGGCGAAAAACGGCATCGGGGCGGCCGAAATAAAGCCGGACGGCATAATCTCTTTCCTCGGCGAACTTAAAAAGGAAGGCCTCTCCGCCAGGAGCGTCAACCGGGCGCTGGCCGCCATGCGGGGTTTCCACAAATTCCTGCTCAGGGAGAGGGCGGCGGAAGAGGACCCGGCGGCGCATATCGAGCTTGCCAGGACCTGGCTGCACCTTCCGGACACGTTAAGCCGGGAGGAAATGGAAAGGCTCCTCAATGCCCCCGACCCCGCCGTCGCCGCGGGCCTCAGGGACAGGGCCATGCTGGAACTGATGTACGCGACGGGCCTGCGGGTCTCGGAGCTGATTA
The DNA here is from genome assembly GCA_039680225.1 of Syntrophaceae bacterium. Classification (GTDB taxonomy): domain Bacteria; phylum Desulfobacterota; class Syntrophia; order Syntrophales; family UBA4778; genus JBDKTK01. The sequence continues at coordinate 15,526 of JBDKTK010000115.1, read as the reverse complement.
CCCTTACCGTTAATAATATCAACGAACAGACGGGTTTCCTGATCGCGTTCGGGAAGGGCGGGAAGGAAAGGATCGTCCCCGTGGGCAGGGTCGCCCTCGATTATGTCCGGCAGTACATGGAGACGGTCAGGCCGGGACTGGCCAGGCGCGGGACCGCCAACACCCTGTTCCTCGGCAGGTCCGGCAAGGGCCTCACGAGACAGGCATTCTGGAAAATCGTGCGCAAGTATGCTAACAAGGCGGCCCTGGCGAAGAAAATACATCCCCACACTTTCCGGCACTCCTTCGCCACTCACCTCCTTGAAGGGGGGGCCGACCTGCGGTCGGTCCAGATAATGCTTGGGCACGCGGATATAGCAACCACGCAGATTTATACCCATATTACCAGGGACAGGCTGCGGGAAATTCATAAAAAATTCCACCCAAGGGGATAAAGGGTCACATGGAATATTACAGGTCTGAACGGGACCTGGACAAAGGTCCGTACAAAAAGAAAAAGCGCCGCAGCTTTGATTTCAGGCGAATCGGGAAATACGCCGCCATAGCCGTAGTCATAGCCGTGGTTGTCGCCGCGGCCGTGAAACTCGTCACCGACCCGAGGCTGATCGGTTCGTTCATGAAAAAGCCCTCGCTCAACTATCTTGATATGGAGATGAACGGCAAGGAACTGAAGCTGACCGCCTCGGATTCATTCGAGATCACCTACCGCGATGAATTCGTGGTCAAGAAGGTCGTGACGGATTCCTTCTTCAGCAGGGGGATAACGGCGGACGTCGAAGGGCTGGGGACCGGCAACGATGTAGGGGTCCTGCTGAAAGGCGTGGAACTGGTCGACAAGGTCATTGCGGACAACCGGGCCGGGAAGAACAATGTGAACTATGCCATTAAGGTCAGGAAAGGCGATGAAGTCCTGGCCGAGATCCCGATGAAAGTCAGCATTACGCCCCAGGACTGGCTGAGGCTGGCCAAGGTCTCGGGCGAGGGGAAGAGCCAGGTCGAGTACCTGAAGAAGGCGCTCGATTCCAATAAAAACGACATCACCATTCACAAGATGCTTGCCGCGTCCTATGCGCAGCAGGGGAACCATTCCAATGCCATCGAGCAGTACAAGGCCATCCTGAGGATCAGGCCCGATGATCTGCCCACGCTGATCGAGCTTACGAAAGCATACCTGGACAGGAAGAGTTATGCCGAGGCGCTTCCTTATTGCAAACGGCTCGTGGAATTGAGCCCGAAGGACGCCTCAGCCCGCGCGAACCTGGCGCTGTGTTATGAAAAAGCGGGCAAGCCGGATGCCGCCGCGGCAAGCTATGCCGAATCCCTGAAGGTCAACCCGAAAAACACTGCGGTGCGCCTGCACCTGGCCGACATTTACATGAGCTCGGGAAGGACGGGCGAAGCGATGGCCCAGTACAGGGAAGTCTACAAGGAAAAGCCGAACGACGCGGGCGTCCTGACCGCACTGGCAAGTTCCTCGCTCAAGGCGAACAAGATCGACGAGGCGATCAAATACTACTCGGAACTCGCCAGGCTTGCCCCGAAGAACGCCTCGGCCCACGCCAACCTGGGCCTTGCGTATGGGAAGAAGGGCATGGAGAAAGAGGAGGTGGCAAGTTATAAAAAAGCCCTCTCCCTCAATCCCCGGGACCCGGTGATCCGTTACAACCTGGCGCTTTCCTATGAGAAAAGGAAGAACTACCGCGAAGCAGCGACCGAGCTTGAGCAGGTCCTCAAGATCAAGCCGAACGATTATGAAGCTCTGGCGAAGCTCGCCGACATCTACACCGCGGAAAAGAGGTTCAAGGATGCGATATCCGTATACCAGCGGGCCATAAAGGCCTCGCCCAAATCGAGGGGGAACTCCGTCCTGTATGCGGGGCTGGGTTACACCCTGGGCCAGGCAGGCAGGATGCGCGAATCGGCCGGCGCCTACGAGAAGGCCGTCCAACTGGGTTCGCGCGACTCCCAGGTCTTTTATAACCTGGGCTATACGTATGAAAAGCTCGGCGACCAGAGGCGCGCGGCCGCCAATTACGAGAAATGCGCGACGGCCCAGCCCAACGCCCAGGTGCTGAATTTCCTCGCCGAGTATTATTCCCGGCAGAAGGATTACAACAGGGCCCTGGGCGCCTATCAAAAGCTGCTTAAAACGCCGGCCAAAAAATCCGGGGTCTATTCCGGCATAGGGCATGTCTACGGGCTCATGGGCAACGCGGACAAGGAGATCGAAAGCTACAAGACGGCGCTCAGATATGACAAGGACGATGATATCGCCCATTACAATCTCGGGACGGCATACGAAAAGAAAGGATTGCTGGCGGACGCATTGCGCGAGTATACGGCTGCTTACGAGCTGAACCCGGAATCCAAGGCGGGGAGGAAGATACCCCAGCTGAAAATAAAGATGCTGCAGCAGAAATATAAGGATTAGAACAGAGTCAACTGAATGTCATTCTGGACAGGGCGGAGAAATCTATTTTTCTTTACAGGAGAATATAAATAAAGATAGATTCTCCGTCGCGGCGCTCCTCGGAATAACAGTGAATGATCTGCTGTTATCCTGAGCGAAGCGAAGGACCTGTTTTTTATGAGCATGGTCCTTCGGCCGCAAACTCTCTCAGAATGGCATTATTTTTTTTGGAGATTTAAGAAGCTGAGGTTGGACGATGAAGAAAATTCGGATCAGGGATTTCGAAATCGGAGGCGGGGCCCCGTTCGTCCTTATAGCCGGCCCGTGCGTAATCGAGAGCCGGAAGCTGATCAGGCAGACGGCGTCCCGGCTCAGGGAAATTGCCGGGGAGCTGGGAATACCGCTTGTCTTTAAAAGCTCCTACGACAAGGCAAACCGCACTTCCGTCAAATCATTCCGCGGCCCCGGCCTGGCACGCGGCCTGGAAATCCTGCAGGAGGTAAAAGAGGATTTCAAGCTGCCGGTCATTTCCGATGTGCACAGGTTCGAGGAAATCGAGGCCGCCGTGAAGGTTCTGGATATCGTGCAGGTCCCGGCCTTTCTTTGCCGGCAGACCGATTTCATCCAGGCGGTCGCGGCGGCGGCGAAAATCATAAATATCAAAAAAGGCCAGTTCCTCGCCCCTGTCGATGTGGCGCATGTCATCCGCAAGGCCCGCGCCGCGGGGAACAGGAACATCCTGATCACGGAGCGGGGCTCCAGTTTCGGTTATCATAACCTTGTCGTGGATTACCGGGCTTTCCCGGCCATGAGGAGCTTCGGCTGCCCGGTCATTTTCGACGCCACCCACAGCGTGCAGCTCCCGGGGGGGGCGGGCGATGCGTCAGGGGGCGAGCGCGGGCTTGTTCCCTGCCTGGCGAGAGCGGCTGTTGCGGCCGGGATCGACGGGGTCTTCATGGAAGTCCACCCCGACCCGGACAGGGCCAGGTGCGACGGACCGAATTCCCTCAAGCTCGATACCCTCAAGCCCCTGTTGACAATACTCAGGGACATTGACTCGATAGTGAAAAGGACCGGTTCAGGCAAGGAATTCAAACTGGAAGGGGAAGCATAGATGCCTTTGGCGAAAATGGACAATTCTCTGGTGAAAAAAATGCGGGCCGTAAAAGCCCTTGTCCTCGACGTGGACGGCGTGCTCACGGACGGGAGGATAATATTCGACGATGACGGCAGGGAACTAAAGTTTTTCCATGTCCGGGACGGCCACGGACTCAAGCTGCTGATGAGGGCCGGCATTGAAGTCATTTTCCTGACCGGAAGGACGTCGCGGGTCGTGGAGCACAGGGCGAAGGACCTGGGGGTCGAATCCGTCTACCAGGGGGCCAGGGACAAGATCGCCGTGCTCAGGGAAGTGCTGGAAGACAAGGGCCTGAAGGCGGAGCAGACGGCCTGCATGGGAGACGACATCACGGATGTCCCCCTGTTCAGGGCCGCCGGGTTTTCGGCGGCGGTTGCGGACGCCTGCGAAGAGGCCCGCAAGGCGGCTGATTTTGTGACCCGGAATGCGGGAGGCCGGGGGGCCGTCCGCGAAATCTGCGAGTTGATCCTCAAGGCCCAGGACAAGTGGCGCGACGTGACCGGGAAATACGAATTGGCCTGATTGCGCGAAATCACATGGGTTTTGGGTTCTTTACATATAGACTGCCGGGTGGTATATATATTGCAGGTTGAGAATCCAATGCCCAGCACCCGAATGAAAGAGCTCGTTTCAAAGTTGAGCAGGAGAAAATGGGCTTATGCAGTCGGATTTGGGGCATTTGCAGCCCTTCTAATCCTTGCAGGCTTTCTCCTCTTTGGATCAGGGAAAGGCGCAGAGACTCCCGCCCTGAAAATAATGCCGGACAATGTGGATTTCCAGGTCAAAGACGTCCATTTCACCGAGGTGGGTGATCCGGATGCAAGCTGGGATATCAAAGCGGACATGGCCCGCTATATGAAAAAGGAGAACCTGGCCGTCTTTGAAAAAGTCCGGATAACGATGATCAGGAAAGACGGCCGGACGTTCACCATGTCCGGGGACACCGGCAGGGTGAACACCGAAACGAAAGACGCCGAAGTTTACGGCAACGTTACTGTCACCTCCGACCGGGGCGACAGGATAAAAACGGATAAAGTCTTTTATTCCGGGAAGGAAAAAAAGGCATACACGGAAGACGAAGTGGTATTAACAAGACCGGGTTTGGACCTGAAAGGGAAAGGAATGGTTTTCTACGTTGACGAGCAGCACGTACGGCTCCTCTCCGGCGTGAAGGCCGTGGTAGCGCACAGATGATGAGAAAATCGGCATTGCCCTTTCTTGTTATTATGGCCGTTGCGGTTTGGGCGGCGTTCTCCTTCCCGCCCCGCCCCGTTTCCGGGCAGGACATCCTCCACGGCCTGAAGGGAAAAGGCGGCCCCATCGAGATCACCTCAGACCGCCTCGACGCCTATAACGAAAAGAAGGTGGTCGTTTTTTCCGGCAACGTTGTCGCCACCCAGGAAGACAAGACTATTTATGCGGATACGCTGAATATAATTTATAAAAAAGAGCCCGGCAAGACAAAGGCCCAGGCCGGGAAAAAGCCCGAAACCGCCGGGGGCGAACTGGACAGGATCGAGGCCGCCGGCAATGTCAGGATAGTCCAGCAAAACCGGCTGGTCACCGGCGAGAAAGCCGTATACTTACAGAACGAGCAGAAGATAATCGTCACGGGGAATCCCGTTCTGAAAGAGGGTGAGAACGTCATCAGGGGCGAGCGGGTCGTCGTCCTGCTGGATGAGAACAAGGGCATTGTCGAGAGCTCCAAACAGAAGCGGGTTACGGCTGTGATCAATCCCCCCGCGGACGATAAGGACAAGGCGAAGAAGAAATAATCTGATGGGCGTTCTGACTGCGAGCGGGCTGACAAAGATATACGGCGAGAGGAAGGTTGTCGACGGGGTCAATGTGGAAGTCCGGCAGTCGGAAGTCGTCGGGCTGCTGGGGCCCAACGGGGCGGGAAAGACCACGACCTTTTACATGATTGTCGGGCTGATAAAGCCGGACGGCGGCAGGATACTGCTGGACAATGACGATATCAGCAACTGGCCCATGTACAAGCGGGCCCGAAGAGGCATCAATTATCTGCCCCAGGAGGCTTCCATATTCAGGAAAATGACCGTTGAGCAAAATATAATGTCCATCCTCGAAACGCTTGATATCAGCAGGGAGGAAAGGAAACAGAGGCTCCACGACCTCCTGGGCGAGCTTGACCTGCACCACCTGTCCCGGAACATGGCCTATTCGCTTTCGGGCGGGGAACGCAGAAGGGTAGAAATCACCCGCGCCCTGGTCACGTCGCCCCAGTTCATCCTGCTCGATGAGCCGTTTGCCGGGATCGACCCGCTGGCCGTACAGGATATCCAGAAAATCATTTGCAAGCTGAAGGAGAAAGGGATAGGCATTCTGATATCAGACCACAACGTGCGGGAGACGCTCTCGGTTTGCGACAGGGCGTATATCGTAAACGAAGGGACAGTCCTGATAGAAGGGGTGCCGGACTGTATTGCATCAAGCGAAATCGCCCGTAAAATTTATTTGGGAGAAGATTTTCATATAGATTAACCATAGCCGCTCATTGAGCCTGTCGAAATGAGCGAAAAAGAGGTACGGTCACTTCGCCAGGCTCAGTGACCGGCGCTTTAGGTATTGAAGGGTTTTTTTGAAGTATGGCTTTTGAATTAAAACAGAACCTCAAGCTCTCGCAGCAGCTGATCATGACGCCTCAGCTGCAGCAGGCGATAAAGCTGTTGCAGCTCTCCAGGATCGAACTGGTTGACGCGATTCAGCAGGAAATGGAAGAAAACCCCTTGCTCGAGGAGCTGACGCAGGAGACTGAGCGCGACGAGCAGCTCTCTGCGGAGGCCACCGAGATCTCCGAGATCGGTATGGAGGAACTCAAGGCCCCGGTCAGGACAGAGGAGGTTACGGGGGAAGGCGACGGCAAAGAGGAATTCGACTGGGACGGCTACCTGGAGGACTACGGCCCGGTCGGGGTCACGTATTACCACGAGGACCTGGAAGGCCCGACCTGGGAAAACGTCCTGACCAAGGGCGCCTCGCTTACCGACCACCTCCAGTGGCAGCTCAAGCTTTCGAGGTATACCGAGCCGGAGCGCAAGATTGCCGAGCAGATCATCGGCAACCTCGACGGGAACGGGTACCTGCTGTCCACCGTCGAAGAAATCGCATCCCTGGAAAATACGACTCCGGAAGACGTGGCTGCAGTCCTCAGAAAAGTCCAGGATTTCGACCCTCCCGGGATAGCGGCGAGAGACCTCCAGGAATGCCTCCTCATCCAGGCCCGGTTCCTGGTCGAATCGAGCCCCCTGCTCGAGAGGATCATCAGGGAACACCTGAAGGACCTGGAGACCAAGAACTACAACCTGATCGCGAAGAAACTCAAGGTGTCGCTGCAAAGCGTGCTGGCGGCCGTGCACATCATCAGCAACATGGACCCGAAGCCGGGCCGCATCTACAATGATGAAAAGGACCAGTACATAGTGCCCGACGTCTTTGTCATTAAAGTCGGCGACGAATACAAGATAATCATCAACGAGGACGGCCTTCCGAGGCTGAGGATCAGCAATTTCTACAAAGAGATCCTCGGCGGAGTGGGGGGGCACGAAAAAGGGGACAACTGCAAGGATTACATCAAGGAGAGGCTCCAGTCGGCGACCTGGCTCATCAAGAGCATCCAGCAGCGGCAGAAGACGATTTACAAGGTTGCGGAGAGCATCGTCAAGTTCCAGAGGGAATTTTTCGACAAGGGGATCCATTACCTCAAGCCGATGATCCTGCGCGATGTGGCCGACGATGTGCAAATGCACGAATCCACGATCAGCCGTGTTACGACTAACAAGTACATGCACAGCCCCCGCGGGATCTTCGAGTTAAAGTATTTCTTCAACAGCTCGATAAGCATGGCGAGCGGCGACGTGATTGCGTCCAAGAGCGTGCAGGATGAAATAAAGAAAATCATCGGTTCGGAGAACAAGCAAAAACCTTACAGCGACAACGAAATAGTCGACATATTGGAATCCGCCGGGATAACGATTGCCAGGAGGACAGTCGCGAAGTACAGGGACATCCTCGGCATCCTGCCGTCGTCCAAGAGAAAAAAATATTTCGATGACCCGAAAAGTCGTTGACTTTTCACAAGCACTTGAATATACAAGCCGCTTCCCTAAGGATCGGCTTTCAGCCAATTACCAGATGGAGGAATTGTAAATGCAGGTTTCGGTAACCTTCAGAAACACAGAAGCAGAAGACTGGTTCAAGGATTATGCAAACGAGAGACTGGCAAAGCTCAGGAAATTCATAGATAAGCCTCTGGAAGCCCATGTCATTATGACGGTCGAGAAGTTTCGTAACATCGCGGAAGTCAACCTGCTTGCAAAAGGCATCAACATTAACGGCAAGGAAGAAGCCAAGGACATGCAGCTGGCTTTCGACATAGTGATGGACAAGATAGAAAGGCAGCTTGTCAGGCACAAGGAAATAGTCAGGAACCATAAAGAGAATTCGGCCAAGGAGGCGATGAACCTTTCGGGTCTTACCGTTTCCCGCGAAGATACAGAGCAGTCGGGCCCCGCTGTAGTGGAGACGCGGCGCGTCATCCTGCAGCCCATGTCGGTCGACGACGCGATAATGGAGCTGGAAAGCTCCCGCGACAGGTTCGTCCTGTACAGGGACTCGCTCACGGAAAAGGTCATGGTGCTCTACAGGCGCGACGACGGCAATTACGCCCTGATCGAGGCCGCCTGATATTGCCTGACAGGCTTAAATGGTAAAGAGGAATGCAGATTATCAACCTGGTAAGAAAAGAATACATTATAAATGCCCTTGAGGCCACGACCAAGAAAGGCGTCCTCGCCGAATTTGCCGCGGCCCTTGCCGGGCGGACGGGCATCAGCCCCGAGAGGGTCTGCACCATTCTCGAGGAAAGGGAAAAACTCGGCACGACCGGCATCGGTGACGGTGTGGCCATCCCGCACGGCAAGCTTGAGGAGATCCGGGACACGGTGGTCTTCTTCGGGAAGAGCGAAGCCGGTGTCCCGTTCAATTCCATGGATGGGAAGCCCGTGCACCTCTTCTTCATCCTGGTCGCCCCGGAAAACACCAACGGGAAACATCTGAAGGTCCTGGCCCGGATATCCCGGATGCTCAAGGATGAGAAGTTCAGGTCCGATCTGCTCAAGGCCGGGACAGTCGATTCCCTGTACAACATAATCCAGAGCAAGGACAAAGAAGACATTTAACCCTGTTTAGAAAGCCTGTTAGCTCCATGAACTCAAAACAATTCCTCAGTGGAGCGGAAAAGAGTTTCCCTTTCAGGATACTCTCAGGTGAAGGTCTGGACAGGGAAATATCGGGTCCCTGCGCCCTTGTTCACGACGGGACGGAAGGGTTCTGGCGCGGAGTCAAGGGCGGCCGGATAGTTATTATAAACCACGCAAGCCTCGAGAGTTTTCCCTCAGGCATGGATTCCGGGACGTCCTGCCTGTTTATTTCGGGCTGCGATTCATGCCCGCCCGCTTTTGTCGATTTCCTGGCAGCAAAATCAATACCCCTTGTGATATCAAACATGGAGCAGGAACTCCTGGCGAGCCGGGTGACCGGGCTGCTGCGCGAAAAGCTCGAATCCACAGTCAGCCTGCACGGGTCTATGGTCGTTTACAGGGATACCGGCGTGCTTGTAACCGGGGAAAGCGGGGCGGGCAAAAGCCGGTGCTGCCTTGACCTCCTCGGCGAAGGGGCAAGGTTGGTTGCCGACGACCTCGTGGAAATAAAAAGGGAAGAGGGGCGGCTTTACGGGAAAAGCCCTGAACAGATCCGGAACATGATCGAGATCAGGGGGGCGGGACTCTTCGACGTCCGCACTCTTTTCGGAGGACATGCCGTAACGCCCCGGGCCGGGATCGATCTTGCGTTTGAAATTTCTGCCGGGACTAAGGCATGTAAATCTGCTCTTGAAATAATGGGTGTTCAAATCCCCCTGGAAATAATTCGCGCTGACAGCGGAAAACCCGTTTCTCAATTTGTGAAAGAGGCCTGCGAGAGAAGATGCCGAGACAACTACTGATGAAGAATTTGCGGATCGTGATCATAACGGGGCTCTCCGGCTCGGGCAAGAGCACGGCTTTGCGGGCGCTGGAGGATATAGGCTTCTTCTGCGTTGACAACCTCCCCGTAGTGCTGTTGCCGAAGTTCCTGGAGATAAACGCGGATGCATCGAGCGAGATAACCAAGGTCGCCCTTGTCATGGACCTGCGGGAAAAGGGCTTCCTCGAAAAATGCCCCGCCATTTTCGCCGACCTCCGGGAGCAGGGCTATCAGATCGAGATCCTTTTCCTGGATGCGAGCGACGACATCCTGATCCAGCGCTTCCGCGAGACCCGCAGGACGCACCCGCTATCGGAGCGCGGCATCATCAGCGAGGGCATAGCGAGAGAGCGCGAGAAATTCGCCGAGCTGCGCAAGTCGGCCAACAAGGTCATCGACACCTCGACTTACAATGTCCACCAGCTCAAGCAGGTCATCCAGCAGTACTACATGACATCCTCGCCCCGCAGGAAGATGGTCATCAATGTCACTTCCTTCGGGTACAAGTACGGCCTGCCCGACGCGGACATCATCCTCGATGTCAGATTCCTGCCCAACCCATATTTCATCGAGGACCTCAAAACCCTGAACGGCAACGACAAGCGCGTCAAGTCCTATGTCCTCGGCTGGCAGGAGAGCAAGTCATTCCTGCGCAAGCTCTTCAGCATGATGGAGTTCCTGATCCCCAATTACGAGAAAGAAGGGAAGGCCTACCTGAGCATCGCCCTGGGCTGCACCGGGGGCAAGCACCGCTCGGTGGTCATGCTCAACAGGCTCGGCGAGCACCTGGGCAGGCAGGGCTACATCGTCAACGTGCACCACAGAGATGTGAATCGAACATAAAAAAAGCACGGCCGCGGGCCGTGCTTTTTTATTTCAAATTTCAGATTTGAAATTTCAGATCAGGAAACTTCTTTTATTTTCTTGTCCACGTTGTCCTGCAGCCAGTGCGGGTCCCACCATTCGATGGGATTGACGAACTTCTGGCCGACGAGTATCGAGAAGTGGAGGTGGTCGCCCCCCGCAAGGCCCGAGGCGCCCGTCACGCCGATCTGGTCTCCCTTGGCAACCTGCTGAGCTTCTTTCACATTGATGGACTCCATGTGGCCGTACAGGCTCATGATGCCCAGTCCGTGGTCGATTATCACCGCGATGCCGTAAATTCCGAGATACCCGGCGAATACCACGATACCGTTATTGGCCGCCTCGACCGGGGAATGTGCATTGGAGGCGAGGTCCTGTCCCAGGTGGACGCTGTTGCCCACGGCCTGCTTGGCGTACAAATAAGTCCGCTGGTCGCCGAACATCGCCATCGGGGCGCCGTTTTTCATCCTCAGGAAAAGACCGCTCCAGAGCTGGCGGGGCTGTGTCTTGGCGCAGATTGACTGGATCGTCTTATAGTTCTCCTGTCTCATGATCGTGTTCACATAAGTAAATACCTCGATAGGCGTCTTGCCGTTCAGCGAGGATTCCCTCTGCTGGAAATCCGCCATCTTCGAGAGGAACACGTCGGACAGGGTCACCGAGTCGGCGCGGAATTTCTTGTTGCTGCGGATATAGAAGGGCAGGGAACTGGAAGCCTGGTTGCCGGCCTTGTCCTCTACATAGATGCTCATCCTGGTGCTGTTGCTGACATCGGACGGTATCGCGAAATAGGTCATGTACGTGGGCTTGCCTCCCATTTCCGCCGGATAGCCGGGGAAGAAATCGGCGCCGACCATAACGCCGGCCCTGGCAGTCTCCTTGGAAACCCGGAACAGCGTCAGGCAGGTCCCGCCGGGGTTGATGTTATGCGCGGAGCTCAAAGGGAATATCTGCGGGGGCGCGGAGTCGATTATGACTTTGAGGTCCATGACGGCCCGGTTCTTCAGGATGGAAAAATCCATTGCGGCGATGTGCAGCATCGCCTCTCCGTCCTGGAGCCGCAGTTCCCGGGCGTTGACGAGCAGGTGCACGGTCTTCTCTTTTGTGCCCCTGGGGGTTTCGATTGACGAGATCGGGAACTGGTTGCCGCCCTGCTCTATCCAGACAGCCGCGCTCCTCAGTCCGGTCCTTTTATCGGAGAAGGTGATATCGATGCTCTTCTGAAGTCCGATCCGCTCGACATTCTCAGCCAGCTGGATCACGGGCTTTTCGAATTCCATTACCCCGGTGAAAAGCCAGTAACCTGCCCCGGCAAGCACGAGACAGCCGATTACTATTGAGACTATTTTTATATCGAACTTGAAATATTTCATATATACCCTCCTTGGGACCGCTGCTTTGATTCAGCCGCACATGCCTACTAAATCAGTGTCTATAAAGCAAGTGTATTTTTTGCGAATCGTGCCGGTGCAAGGCTTTGCGGCGAATCGGACAAGTCCTGCCCGTCATCTTCGCCATGCCCGGAGCGGGCCGGACAACCCGGATCAGCGCGATGCGCTATATTTCGTCAGACCTGATTGCCGGACTAAAAACTTGACCTGCTATATCAGTTGTTATATCTTTTCCTAGAATTTACGGGGAATTTCCTCCTGTTTTCGACGGCTTGGATGATTTGGGCATTGCGATCGGCCCGGGCCGCCGCGTGAGTGATTTGGACAGTCTGACCGGCATATTGTTATCATCTTTCGCCGTGGCCGTTTCCGGGGCCCTCATGCCGGGGCCTGTCCTGACGGTCACTATCAGCGAGAGCGCCAGGAGGGGATTTTGGGCCGGGCCGCTTATTATCCTGGGCCACGGCATTCTCGAGGCAGCCCTGGTTGTCCTGCTCCTGCTCGGCTTTGCGAATTTTTTGCAGTCCCCCCGGGTGATCGGCGTAATCGGGGTGTCCGGCGGCATTGCTCTTTTCTTTTTTGCCTTTGCCATGTTCAAGGGATTGAAGGGATTGACCCTGGACCTCTCGAACGGTGAAGGGAAGGGGGCCAACCCCGTAATGGCCGGTATCCTGACGAGCCTCGCCAACCCTTACTGGACAATCTGGTGGGCGACGATCGGGCTCGGTTACCTGTTCATTTCCATCAGGTTCGGACTGCTGGGCGTGGCGGTCTTTTTTATCGGGCATATCTCGGCGGACCTTGCCTGGTACAGCGCGATTTCCTTTTTCGTGTCGCGGGGCAAGAACTATATAAGCGATTCGGTTTACAGGGGCGTCATATTCTGCTGCGCCCTGGTTTTGATGGCTTTCGGAGGTTATTTCGGCTGCACCGGGGCCCGGCACCTTTTCTGAGGAGCGACCATGTTGAAGGACAAGAAGATAATCCTGGGGATCACGGGGGGCATTGCGGCCTACAAGGCGGCGGAACTCACGCGCGCCCTGGTTAAAAAAGGCGCGCAGGTCAAAGTGATCATGACCCGCAACGCGCAGGAATTCATAACACCGCTCACCCTGCAGACGCTTTCGAACAATCCCGTGTACACGGAGATGTTCGCGTTGGTCGAGAACTCCGGAATCGGACATATATCGCTGGCGGATTTTGCCGAACTCGTTATTGTCGCGCCGGCGACTGCCAATATAATCGGGAAGGTCGCAGGGGGGCTGGCCGACGACCTGCTGTCCACTACGATCATGGCGACGAAAGCGCCGGTAATATTCTGCCCGGCAATGAACACCAACATGTACTCCAACGAGATCGTCCGCGCCAACATCGTCAAACTCGCTTACGAGGGTTATAATTTCGTGGAGCCGGCAAGCGGCGAACTCGCCTGCGGGACATGGGGTTCCGGACGGCTGGCGGAAATCGAAGATATTATTGAAGAGGCCGAATTCGTGCTGGCCGGGAAAGACCTCGCGGGCGAGAAAGTCCTCGTTACGGCGGGACCGACACGGGAGCCGTTCGACCCCGTGCGTTTCATTTCGAATTACTCATCCGGCAAGATGGGCTACGCCATAGCGGCGATGGCGCGGCGGCGCGGGGCAGAGGTGACGCTCGTGAGCGGCCCGTGCTCGCTTGAAGCGCCTCGCGGCGTCAAATGCATATCTGTCAACAGCGCCATTGACATGAGAAACGCAGTGGTCGAGAATATGCCTGATTCTTCGATAATCATCAAAGCGGCGGCGGTGGCCGATTACAGGCCGGCGCAGGCTTCCGCGTCCAAGATAAAAAAGAAGAAAGGGCCGCTCAGCATGGAACTGGAGAGGAACCCTGACATAATCGAGGAGGTCGGCAGGTCCAAGGGCGACAGGATCCTTGTCGGCTTTGCAATGGAGACGGACAACCTCATTGAGAACGCCCGGGGCAAACTCGCCGCCAAGAACATGGATATGATCGTCGCCAATGACTTAAGCAGGCCGGACGCCGGCTTCCAGGCGGATACCAATCTTGTGAAGATCATCGACGCAGAGGGGAGCATTGACGAATTGCCGCTCATGGACAAAACGGAAGTCGCCAACCGCATCCTCGATAAAGTCGTAGATTTAAAATCCGCCCGGAAGAAGAAAAAGAAAAAATGATATCCGAGAAAGACATAATGGAATTCCGCCAGGCAATCGTCAGCCTGAAGAGCTACCTGCAATCCGTGCAGGAGACGGGAGGCCCGGAACCGTTTGCGCCGTCTTCGCCCCGTGTCGCCGCCGCCAAGCCGGCGCGGAAGAAAAAAGAGAGCCTCGAGGACATCCGCCTGGACATCGGCGATTGCCGCAGATGCCCGCTGTGCAAGGAAAGGAAAACGATCGTTTTCGGGGAGGGGAATCCGAAAGCTGCGCTCATGTTCATCGGGGAGGGGCCCGGCGCCGACGAGGACGCGCAGGGGAGGCCTTTTGTGGGCCGGGCAGGCCGGCTGCTGGATAAAATGATCGCGGCAATGAAGCTCAGGCGCGAGGACGTTTACATAGCCAATATCGTCAAGTGCCGCCCTCCCGGCAACCGGGCCCCCAAGCCGCTGGAAGCCGACACCTGCATCCAGTTCCTCGACAGGCAGATCAGGGCCATAAAACCGAAATTTATCTGCGCACTCGGCACCATTGCAGCCCAGAACCTCCTGAAAACGGACAAGCCGATATCCGTAATGAGGGGTAAATTCCACGACCGCGACGGCGCAAAGCTGATGCCGACCTATCACCCGGCGTACCTGCTGAGGAATCCCGAGGCCAAAAAAATGGTCTGGGAAGACCTGCAGGTGATAATGAGAGAGATTTGAGAATGAAGACGAGAAAAATCCCGGCCGTCTTTTTGATCCTGGCATTCGCCCTGGGTTTTGTCTGCGCTCCCGCCGGCGCGGAGGAAACACAGCCCGTGTTCGATGTGATCACCGTGCAGGCCCCGATAACTCCGCCGATAGCCGGGTATGTAGTGAAGAGCATAGACCAGGCGGCCAGGGACAAGGCGCAGGGCATTATCGTCATGCTCGACACCCCGGGCGGCCTCGATCTCGCGATGAGGGACATAATAAAGGCGATGCTCAATTCTGAAATTCCGGTGATCATTTTTGTCGCACCCTCCGGGGCAAGGGCCGCCTCCGCCGGCGCGATCATAACGATCACGGCCCACGTGGCGGCGATGGCGCCCGGCACGAACATCGGGGCCGCGCATCCCGTGTCGGTCGGGGTGGGGAAGATGGACGAGACCATGGCGAAGAAAGTCGAAAACGACATGGTCGCCTATGCCAGGAGCATCGCGCTCAAACGGGGCCACAACCCGGAATGGGTCGAGAAGGCCATCCGCGAAAGCGAGTCTCTCACGGCTGAAGAAGCTCTGAAGCAGCAAGTCATCGATTACCTTGCGCCGAATATCGACCAGCTGCTCGCACAGATGGACGGCAAGAAGGTGGTGGTCTCTTCCGGCGATATAACAATCAAGTCAAAGGGGGCCAGGCTCAATTACAAGGAGATGAGCCTGCGCCAGAAGGTGCTGATCACGATCAGCGATCCCAATATCGCTTACCTGCTTTTCCTGCTGGGGCTGGCGGGCCTCTATTTCGAATTCTCGAATCCCGGGGCCGTCATACCGGGGGTC
>JBDKTK010000114.1:0-9550 GCA_039680225.1 Syntrophaceae bacterium | reverse complement strand
GGGTCCTGCATTAAAAGGGGATCGCTCTTTCCATTAAAAAAAAATTTAAAAGGATTGTTAACTTGCCAATCCTTTTTTTTTGAAAGCCTGTCATTTCCCGGAAAATCTTTGTTGTAAGAATATTCTTATTGATATTCAGCTTTCCATCTGATAGTAGATAGCAACATTCAGATATATAATGTTAAAACCGTAGCTGTTAATCAAGTTTGCCATAAATTGAAATTCCAGGGGACGTCTTGCAGGCGGTCCACTGAAAATAAGCAAGGAGAATGATTATGAAATTGACCCCGGAAGAGATCAAAAACATCGATACCGCACTGGAAGCTTTGAAAAGATCACTGAAGACCGAACTGAAGAGGGCAAAAGGGGCGCCGGGATATGACAAACTGGATGACGCCTTTCTCAAGAAAATTGCCGACAGCTATCTCTCCGCGGCAGGAATCCTCTGCCTGCTGCAGGATGCGCACATGCTGGCCGACAGATGCGGCGGACCCTGCCATGTCACGTGCGTCAATCCCAACAAGGTAGCGTGCTGGAACGCCGGCACGGTGCTGTAGCCGAGGGCCGAAAATGCCGGAGCGCCGGTTCGACCATCTCCATATGAAGGAGATGATTTTCGTCCTGACCGATAACTGCAATCTGAATTGCGTTTATTGCTACGAGAACAACAAGAACAGAAGCGATAAAACCCTGTCCGCGGAATTTATCAAGAGCAGGATCCGCGGACAAATGCTGGCGGATGACGGCAGCGGGGAGCTTTGGATAGATTTTTTCGGGGGCGAACCGCTGCTGGAGTTCAATACCATTGCCGCAGTCGTCGAGTGGTTCGTCGCCACTGCCTGGCCGCAGCCGTCCAAGGCTTTCCGGTTCCTGGTGGAAACGAACGGCACCCTGCTTGATGACCGGATGAAGCAGTGGTTCTCGGCCCATCGCGACTATGTCACCCTGGGGCTCAGCCTGGACGGCACAAAGGATGCGCATGACCGCAACCGGTCCAATTCATACGATCAGGTCGCAAAGCACATCGACTTTTTTCGCAAAAACTGGCCGCAACAGCCGGTAAAGATGACCATCGGGCCGGATACCATCGACCAGGTCTACGAAGGCGTGCTCCATATTTACAGCCTTGGACTGCAGGTCGATTTCGACGTCGTGTTCGAGGACGTCTGGGGCGATGCCGAAGCGGAGCGCCGGGCCGTGCGCACCTGGGCGGAGCAGCTCGACAAACTGGTCCCGTTCTATTTTGCCCATCCGGAGCTGCGAAGGCCGATGGTGCTGACCCGCAACCTGGAGCACCTGTTTACCCGGACAACTACCGAAAAGCGGACCTTCTGCGGGGCCGGGAAGTACGTCACGAGTTTCACGCCCGACGGCATCGAGTACCCGTGTTTCCGCTTCGCCCCTATTGCGGTTGGAGAGCCGTTGCTCGATGTATTTTCAGCTCCCGGCCTGGAAAACGAGCAATGCGCAAAATGTCCGTTTGAAAAGATTTGCACGACTTGCGAAGGCCACAACTACTCGGTGACAGGCTCCTGCTTCAAAAGGACAGCCTTTCACTGCAACTTCTTCAAAGTGTCGCTCCTGGCTTGCGCCAGGCTGCTGATGCTGGACCACCCGGGCGATTTGTCCGGCCCTCCGGAAGGTGAATCAAAAGAAGAGCAGCTGAATCGAATGCGCAGGCTGCTTGCCGTACGCGCGGTAAATGACCTGTGCTCACCGGTGCTTGGACCGGGAGTCTTGGCGCAGGTACATAACCTCCCCCGTTGATGGGGTTTGGGGGGAGTTGGTATAGCGCGGATTCCCGGTCAAACCGGCATGTCGGGAAGATTTGAGCCTGTCGAAACGAGACCCCCTTTTAACTTGCCTTCTCCCCACTGATTCTGATAATCCTGCAGAACCAAATTAACGCAGATGAGTTTACATTCTTGAAAATCGCCTGAAATAAAACCATAATCCCGTATCGCCTCTTTTGACCAAAGATATAATCCCATTTACAAGGAGAAGCATGAACGCATTACGTTACGAAAAAATTGCCTTTGAACTCAACATCGCGCCCGCGCAGGTGCAGGCGACAGCCGAACTGCTCCAGGGTGAGGCCACAGTGCCCTTTATCGCCCGCTACCGCAAGGAGGCTACCGGTTCCCTTGACGAAGTCGCCATCACGAGCATCCGCGACCGCCTCCAGCAGCTCGAAGAACTCGAAAACCGCCGCGAGGCCGTCGTCAAATCGCTCACGGAACGCAACCTCCTCACGGACGAGCTGCGCGACAAGATCGCAGCCGCGGAGACACTGGCAATCCTCGAGGACATCTATCTTCCCTTCCGGCCGAAGCGCCGCACCCGCGCCACCATCGCCCGCGAAAAAGGGCTGGAGCCGCTCGCGGTAAAAATATTTGCCCAGGAAGAAAACACAGACCCTGTGGCCGAAGCCGCCGCATTCACTGACTCTGTGACTGGCGCCGAAAAAGGCGTCGAATCCGCAGACGACGCGCTCGCCGGCGCGCGCGATATCATCGCCGAGTGGGTAAACGAAAACCAGGAAGCCAGGGCGGGAATCCGCGACCTCTTCCTCAACAAGAGCACCGTCGCCTCGCGCGTGCTCGCGGGAAAAGAGGAAAGCGGGATCAAGTACAGGGACTACTACGAATGGGAGGAGCCCGTCTCCACCATCCCGTCGCACCGGATGCTGGCCATCCGCCGCGGAGCGCGCGAGGAGTTCCTCGCCTTCAGCATCACGCCGCCGCAGGAAACGGCGCTGGCCGTGCTCGAAGCGATATTCGTGAAAGGCGCATCGCCCGCTGAGGAGGAGGTCAGGGCCGCCGTCCACGACAGCTACAAGCGCCTGCTTGCCGCCTCCATGGAAACCGAGGCCCGCCTGGCCGCCCGGAAGAAAGCCGATGCCGAGGCCATCAGGGTATTCGCCGAAAACCTCCGCCAACTCCTCCTTGCGCCGCCGCTGGGCCAGAAGGCCGTCCTCGCAATTGACCCCGGATTCCGGACAGGCTGCAAGGTCGCCTGCCTCGACCGCCAGGGCAAACTGCTCCACCACGAGACAATATTCCCGCTGCTCTCCGACAAGGCCCGCGACGACTCCGCGGCAGCCGTCAGGCAGATGTGCGAGAAATTCCAGATCGAAGCAATCGCCGTCGGCAACGGTACCGCCGGGCGCGAGACGGAAACATTCCTGCGGACCCTCGGACTTTCAAAAGAAATCCAGGTAGTCATGGTGAACGAAAGCGGCGCGTCCGTGTATTCCGCCTCCGAGATCGCGCGCGAGGAATTCCCCGACTACGACATCACCGTGCGCGGCGCGGTGTCCATCGGCCGGCGGCTCATGGACCCGCTCGCGGAACTCGTCAAGATCGACCCCAAGGCCATCGGCGTCGGCCAGTACCAGCACGACGTGGACCAGGGCGAACTAAAGAAGTGCCTCGACGACGTCGTTGTGAGCTGCGTCAACGCGGTCGGCGTGGAAGTCAACACCGCCAGCGCCCAGTTGCTCTCGTATGTCTCGGGGCTCGGCCCGTCCCTCGCGGACAACATCATCAAACACCGCAACGACAACGGCCCGTTCCGTTCCCGCGAGGAACTGAAAAAAGTCAAACGCCTCGGCCCCATGGCATTCGAGCAGGCAGCGGGGTTCCTCCGGATCAGGGACGGCGTCAACCCTCTGGACGCGAGCGCCGTCCACCCGGAAAGCTACCCCATCGTGGAGAGCATGGCAAAGGACCAGGGCTGCGCGGTAGCCGACCTGATCAGCGACGAATCGCTGCGCAGCAGGATAGACCTGAATAAATACACAACCGAAAAGATCGGCCTCCCCACCCTGAAAGACATCATGGCCGAACTCGCCAAACCGGGCCGCGACCCCCGCGCCAAGCTGGAGAACGTCGCCTTTGCCGAAGGGATCGAAAAGATAACCGACCTCACTCCCGGCATGAAACTCCCCGGCGTCGTCACCAACATCACCGCCTTCGGCGCCTTCGTCGACATCGGCGTGCACCAGGACGGCCTCGTCCACCTCAGCGAACTCGCCGACAGGTACGTGAAATTCCCCGGCGACGTAGTCAAGGTAAGCCAGAGGGTGGAAGTTACAGTCCTCGCTGTCGACCTGGAGAGAAACCGGATTTCGCTGTCAATGAAAACGAAACCTGACCTGAGCGCGGGAAGAGGGGAGGGGGCTGTCGGCGGCGGATCTAAAAGCGGCGGCGACAAACGCGGGAAGAAAGGCCCGGGAGCACCCGGCGCAGGCAAACCCAAACCAGCCAAGCCGGAACCCAAACCCTTCAACAACCCGTTTGCGAACGCGCTGAACAAATTCAAAAAGTAAGGTCTGTAGGGGCGACCGGCCGGTCGCCCTTATCCCGCACCCTGATCCTGTCGAAGAGTGTACCCTATGTCCCCCTCTGGAGGGGGATTCAGGGGGAGGTTATCCCCGCTCATTGAGCCAGTCGAAGTGAAGACCAACCCGCACCCTGATCCTGTCGAAGTGACACCTTTATATCCTCTCATACTCCCTCCTGACCTCCTCCTCCCCGTACTTCCTCTCCAGCCGCCGCACCGTAAAATGCCCGCGCGCCATGTCCTGGAAATGGTCGATGAAGATCAGGTTGACGATCGCCCCACCCGCCGCGCCGATAGCCGGCACCGACTGGGCCACCACCTTCTGGGATACCTGGATGCTGAACCGCTCCGCGATTTTCATGATGAGCCGCATCAGGACAGGCGTTCCTTCTTCAAGAATGCCCCGTCCCGAAATGTACTTGATTGCCTCGGTAACAGACTGCGCCAGCATGGCCCGGACCGCGAAATAACCGACCTCGGCGGCATCGTCGCCCGGCCGCGACCCGCCCAGCGCAAACACCTCAACGCACGCCATCCGGGATTCAATGCTCCTGATGTCCTCGCCCTCGCTCCTGGCGATATCGGCAATCGACCGCAGCATGATTACCGTCGAAACAGGGAGTTCCGCCGCCAGGGCCGCCAGCCCGAAAAATCCCCCCGCACCGCCCGTGGCCGCCACCCCGATCTTGTGCCAAAGGTTCGAAGCCGCCTTGTGCGGGGCATCGTCCAGCGTCATGACTGCGGTATTCACAGCCTTGGTCAGCGCCGCCCGCGTGATATCCCCCACCTTCTCGTGCAGCCCGGCGGGCAGGCGCTGAAGGGCCTTCTCAATCGGCTCCCCCAGCCGGTTGGCGATTTTCACCGCAACCCCCGGGTTCTCCAGGAGCATTTTGGCGCTCTCCAGATCAATCAAATCGGTTTGGTGAAAAAGCACTTTTTTGCCTCGGCCAACAAGTTTTAGAAGGAGCCGCCCCATGCCCCGCAATCAGAGCAGAGATAATTTAGCATGATTTCCTGATCAAAGCTGGTAAATATTACAGGACGAAAAAGCCTCCCTGAAGGGAGCAGGGAGGGTCATCTGATCTGCCGAGAATCGTCCAGGCCGACGCTTTTGCTTGACATCTCCAAAGGGAGGAACAAATCTAAGGGGGACAGTGGTGCAAGAACATCACACCGCACACAAGGAAATGACAAGGGATAATTTTAAACAAAACACATCAGAGAGTCTGCCGATAAATTCGAGGTTATAATGGATACAATTCTCTGGATAACAGCCATTTTGCTGATACTGGCCGGCGTCGCCGGCGTTGTGCTTCCTGCATTACCGGGTCTGCCGCTGATTTTCATCGGGGTTCTGCTTGCCGCATGGATAAACAATTTCCAGCTCATAAGCATATTAACTGTTTATGTGCTGGCGGCCCTTGCCATACTGGGGTTAGTCATTGAATATGTCGCCGCGGCCTATTCCGTCAAACGAGCGGGCGCGAGCAAGCAGGGCATGATCGGCGCTGCCTTGGGCACCCTCGCCGGCATATTTACGGGGTTCTGGGGGCTCCTGTTCATGCCGCTGGCAGGCGCGGCAATCGGTGAATTTTTAGCCCACAAAGACATATTGCGCGCGGGTAAAGTAGGGACAGCAACATGGTACGGCTTAATCATAGCCGCCGTAATGAAGCTGGCGATCGCGTTCACCATGCTGGGCATTTTCATCGCAGCGTTGCTGATCTGAAATCGAAATGCGCATACCTTAAAGCAGGAATCCATACCTTTAATTTTTCGTAGGGGCGAACGGCGTTCGCCCTTACCGCACCCTGGGCCTGTCGAAGTGCTTCCATAATTCCCGCGCGGGCGGGAATCCAGCACTTTCCCCCCCCGTTTTTTTATTAAACAGGGGTTAAAAGGCGCTAACTTTTCTTCCCCATGTATTCCCGAATACTATCAACCGGAAGCTTGCTGCCCTTCTCCTTCACTCTCTTTATGAAAGCGTCGCAATCTCCTTCCGTCATTATTCCCTTATT
The DNA here is from genome assembly GCA_039680225.1 of Syntrophaceae bacterium. Taxonomy (GTDB): domain Bacteria; phylum Desulfobacterota; class Syntrophia; order Syntrophales; family UBA4778; genus JBDKTK01. The sequence goes on along the minus strand of JBDKTK010000114.1, from coordinate 3,188 downwards.
CAATCCCTCTACAAGTACATCCATGGTCGTCAAATAAACAATCCCATGCTGTTCGCAATAAGCGCTGATATCTATCAGATTACTGCTGGCAATGAAATGCGATTCAAATCTGGCTAGGGCCATGCAAGCACTCTCACCGTCGCCAAATCTTTTCCTCAAAGCGGCGTACTCCCGCATGATCTCCATGTTATGGGTCGGAAAAGAAATCTGTTCTATTTTGCACATTGAAAGGAAATTATTGACAGGTATTTGCAACTGGCGGCTTCGGCAAAGCTCGCTTTTGACAATGTCGAGAAGTGCTAACTGTTCCGGATAGATCTTCGGGAGATCAAGAATTCGACTGCCTTTCAGAAAATGCCTGATAACATCCGAATCCAGCAGGATTTTAGGTTTCGCCATTTATTATTCGGGTTCCCTGGAGTCGCCAAAATCTTCTTCTATCTCGATATTAATATCTCGCATTAAACTGATGAAATTTGATTCGGAGATAACATCCTTGTCATAGAGCGCCTTCGCCAATCTTCCGTAATCCCCGATGACCAGATTGTGGTTGCCGCGCTCGTACAGGCCGGTTTCGTAACCGTATACCCGTGCATTAGAAATGATGTTTTCGGAGAACTCTTTATGCTGCTCAGCCGTTATCAATTTCATCGCCCGCAACCGATTCAGAAGCGCGCTTCTTGAACACATGTAGTATTGCTCAATTTCGAAAACCGTCCCTAATGATACACGTTTCTTCTTCAGTTCCGGCGATGGCATCAGATCAAGAATGCCGTTTTCAGGCAGGATCAACTGTGATGCGAACTGATCGGCTTCCCTTTCAATTCTCGTTTTAACGGGTTCTGCGCAGACGCTGTAACCGAAATCATCCTGGACAAAAAGATGGTACAGCTCGTGAAGGGCCGAGAAATTTTGACGACCCACTGTATCGCTTGAATTGACCAGCATGAACCGATAGCTGTCCGTCTTCACGGCCATGCCTGAGATATTGGGGCTGACAGGCTTGTAGACGGCGAGAACTTTCAATTTCAGCAGCAGCCCCTTAACATTGATGGGGTCTTTCGACCCCAATCCGTGCTTCTTTCGGAAGTCGTCAGCATCTTTTTTTATTTTGAGGTTAACAGCCATGCTTCTCACACAGGCTTTTTATTTTTATATAGTTCTTCACGATCTTGTGAAAATCGGAAACGGTCTGGAAATCCTCCGGGCCGAGCTCGCCGGCCCGAAAGGCAAACGCGATATTGGCCTTGCGCAAGTCCGGATTCTCTTCCAGAAGATCTTCCAGTTCGACCTGAAAGAAATCAGCCAGCCTGTTCACAGTATCCAGAGGGATGTTCCTGGCCCCGCTTTCGTAGTAACTGACCATTTCCCTGCTTACCCCTAAAAATGAGGCAATATCCTCCTGGCGTAACTTCCGTTTTTCGCGCAATGATTTAATATTATATCCAATTATATTAATGCCTTGTGTCATATTCAGCCTCCCTTCCACGCTCCCTTACATGGCATTAAATTGCTGTAAATTTCATTAATATGTAACTAGCCGAAAATTCGGGTGATGTCCAGGCCGTAGATGTGAGTTTTGCAGATGGAGGGCGTGCCCTTTTAACCGCTCCCTGAGCCTGCCAAAATGAACACCCAATGTCCCCCTCTGGAGGGGGATTCTGGGGGAGGTCAGCCCCGCTCACTGAGCCCGTCGAAGTGACCCCGTCATGCCCGCGCAGGCGGGCATCCAGGTCGTTTTCTGAACCAAAAAAACTGGATGCCCGATCAAGTCGGGCATGACGAGTCGAGATGTTCAGTGTCGTTCCAAACCGCACCCTGAGCCTGTCGAAGTGACCACCTCAATACCCTCTGGGGACAGGGGGAGCCCTTATCGTCCCTTTTCCAGCACATCAAACTTCACGGTCTTTTCCGATGACAATAGGGTCTTCCGATCAATAACCACAAACTTCACTTCCGCCGGCCCCGGCTGTATAGCTTTCACTCGAATTGTCAATCCATCCTGGCTAACTAAATCCAGAGTTTCTCCTAATTTCAATTCCATTACATAATTACTCGCCGGGCTTTCTACTGCCATGGAAAGTGTTATGTCGAATGTATCGCCAACATAGATCTTTTTCAGAGATATGTTGTGAGTGATTCTGGGGTAATAATCTGAAATATTGCGTACAAGATGTTTTTCAGCGTATGCTTGAATATCTTTGGCTAGGGCAAAGGTATCAAAATCAGAAGTCTCGTTTTTCTTAGAATAACGAAGATCAAAGCAGACATTCCGATAAATCCACAATCTATCCCTCAGTGTGGCATTTCTGCTTACGAGATAGTAATCACCCAGCCCCTCTGCTTTTTTAAATGGTACCTCCATTGATGTTGTTCCTAATGCAAATTCCATAAGGCTATTCAGAGCCGCAGCATTTCCTTTACTTGAAGCTATAATTTCTATTCTGAGTTTTTCTTCCCCTCTTTTGAATCGCCATAAGCATGATGCAATCGAATCACGTTCAGAAGGATCGGACACATTATCAATCAACCAACCACTATACTTTAAACCTGTCATAAATCCCAAGGTCGACCAATCGGCTGCAACACCATAGTTATCATCAGCTATATGAATTTTATCAATACCCTCCTTGGATATAAAATCCTTGGCTCTTGCATCATTAAGGTAGCTCACCGTGCTTCCTCCTTCCGTAATTATACAGACAATAAATATGAGACCAATTATGGCACCCGATGATAATAGGCGGTGCATTATCTAAAACCTATTACGCCATTGTAGTTACTCATATCTGCAACATTACCCGGTCGCATCCTAAATAGCCTGTATAAAATCGTTGTTGTGTCAATGCTCATGGTTACGTAGACAGTTTTTGATCTTCCAGAGTGCGGACCGGCACAGGCATCTTGAACTTTTTCCCTTAATGCGCAAAAAGCATGATTTCCGAAGGCTGTGCGATTTCGATCATTTTTATCGATGGTTTGCTCAGTTCCGTCCATGTCGAAAAATGGATTATTACAGTCTCCGTATCCGAGCAGATTTGTCGTATTTATGAACCCGAAAGTATTCATGAATATCCATTGGAGTTTTACACCTATTGCTCCGGAAAGGGCTTGTATGGCGGCAGCTTGATCATAGCAGTTGGCAAATTCATCTGCTTGCTTTAAGTAATCTTCCAAGCGAAACACTC
>JBDKTK010000113.1:0-8413 GCA_039680225.1 Syntrophaceae bacterium | reverse complement strand
TACCATGTACCTGCAGAAGATCGCCCCGGCGCTGATGCTCGAGGGCCTGAAAGGGAGGCCGGAAAAACCGGTGATTGCCTGCTGGCTCGGCGACCGGGTCGTGCAGGAATCGATCGATGAGTTAAAGAAAGGCGGCGTGCTCACGTACCGGGACATCGGCTCCTGCCTCGATGCGGCCAGGGCCCTGGCCGTTGTCGGCGGCTGGCGCCGGCGCCGCGCAGCGATGCCGGAGCATGCGCCCGCCCCGGAAGGCGCGAGGGCCGGGGCGATCGAAATAATTGAACAGTGCGGCCGCCGTCCCGACGAGGCCGCATCCAAGGCAATCCTCTCCCTGTACGGGATTCCCGTGCCCAGGGGAAGGCTTGCGGCAAGCCTTGATGAAGCGCTCGCGGCGGCGCAGGAAATCGGGTTCCCCGTCTGCCTCAAGGGCGCATCTCCGGACGTGGCCCACAAGACCGAAGCGGGGGCAATCGCCCTGGACGTGAAAAATGAACGGGAGCTGAAAAGAACGGCCCGCCGGATCGCCGCCGCCGTCAGGTCGAGGGGAAGCCTGCGCGGGCTGCTGGTCGAAGAGATGCTCCCCGGGGCCGCCGCCGAAGTGATCATCGGCTCGTCTCCCGATGAGACCGGATTCCGGAAAATCGTCTTCGGCCTGGGCGGCATCTGGGTGGAGGCCCTCGGCGATGTCAGCCTGGGATTGGCGCCCCTGGCGAGATACGAAGCCGAAGAAATGATATCCGGGATCCGCGGCAGCAAACTGCTGGCCGGCTTCCGGGGCAAGCCGGCCGCCGACCGGGATTGCATTGTCGATATCCTGCTGAAATTTTCCGCCCTTTTGACCGACCTCGGCGATTATGTGAAGGAGATCGAGATCAACCCGATCATGGTGTTCGAAAAGGGCGCGGTCGCCGCGGACGCCCTGATAACCTGCGTTGCGGCTGATTGATGCGGGCCGCGGGCTTCAGTCTGGCTCGTTGGCCGGCTCGCCGCCCAGTTCGCCGAGGAACTCATCGAGCTTCATGATTTTGAAGAGGGGGAAAAGGGGGTTCCTCCGGTACATGTCCATTGCGGTTTCATGGACCTGCCGGCTGTAGCTCGCCGCGCAGTCCTCGATTATATAAGCGCGGAAATCATTGGCCAGGGCGTCGAGCGCGGAGCTCAGGACGCACCAGTGGGAGTTGATGCCCGCAAGCGCGACCGTGTCGACTCCGTGGAGGCGCAGCGTCTGGTCGAGGTCCGTTTTAAAAAAGGCGCTGAACCGGCGCTTCCGGGAATACATGTCGCCTTTCTCCTGCGTGAGGCCGCGATAGACTTCCGCCCCCGCGGTCCCGCGGATTGAATGTTCCCGCATCTTCCCCTTGAAGATGAAGTCTCCCGGCAGGAAGCTGTCCATGGAAAATATCACCGGGATGCCCTTGCCCCTTGCCGCTTGAGTCAGGCGGTTGATGCGCGGCACGATCTCCAGGGCAAACGGCGTGACGGGGTTGCGGTGCTGTTCGTTGAAAGAGTCTTCCAGCATGTCGATGATCAGAACGGCCGGTTTCATTTGTCCCCCTGAATTTTTTTGATCGCCAGGACCGAATTGGCCCGCGCCACGAGGTTCCCCGCGGGGTCGAATATGTCGGCTTCGAGCACCGCCGTGCTGCGCCGCCGGCTGATGAGACTGCTCTTCGCCGTCAGGCTGCAGATGCCCGCGGGATGGATATAGTTCATGTTCAGGCTCAGCGTCACGGTGATTTCATCAGCGGCAAGCTCCGTCAGCAGGGCCATGCCGCACGCCGAATCGGCCAGGGCGGCCAGCACCCCGCCGTGGACCGTGCCGTGGATGTTTGTGTGCTCGTCCCTGGCCGCCAGGGCCAGCGCGCACTTCCCCTTATACAATTCCAGGACTTTAATTTCCAGTGACTGGAAATACTTTGACGTGCGGATTATGTTTTCTATCCTCGTGCGGACAGTTGAATCTGTTTCCAAACCCATTGCAAGCCACCCGTTAGCTCCGGTTTTTCACTCATGCAAAAATTATGCTCCTTGACTGAAAGCCCCGGTTAAAATAGAAGAGGGGGTGAACAATTTCGTTACAGCAGGGTTTGTGCACAAAAATTGCATTTATTCACACCAGTAAAAAAGATGTGAAAAGGTCTGCTGCATGCCTCTCGACATTATAGTCTGCATCAAACAGGTCCCCGACCCCGAACATTTCAACAAGATCACCCTCGACCCGTCAACCGGGACAATAACAAGGACGGGCGTCCCGTTGATAACCAATCCCGCCGACCGCCACGCCCTGGAAGAGGCGCTGCGGCTCAGGGAGCATCTCGGCGGGAGCGTCACCGCACTGACCATGGGCCCTCCGCAGGCCCGGCAGAGCCTCGAAGAGGCCCTGGCGATGGGCGCCGATAAAGGCGTGATCCTCTGCGACCGGGCCTTTGCCGGAGCCGATACGCTGGCCACGGCGTGCGTCCTGGCGGGGGCAGTGAAGTCCCTCGGCCGCTGGGACCTCATCCTCTGCGGGAATGAAACCGTGGACGGGGCGACGGGACAGGTCCCGGCGCAACTGGCGGAGTTGCTCGGAGTCCCCCACGTCACCCACGCCAGGAAAATTTACGAGCCCTCGGAAAGTGCGTGCCGCGTGGAGAGGGCCGTCGAAGACGGATATCTCAAAATAGAATTGCAGTTCCCGGCAGTCGTCGCCGTGCTGAAATCCATCAACGAATACCGGCTCCCGACCGTTCTCGGGATCATGGAGGCGATGGGCAGGGAGGTCCGGGAACTGGGCTGCACGGCCTGCGAGTCCGCCGGTATTGAGACTGGTGAAATGGGGCTGGCCGGCTCGCCGACGCGCATCGCGGGGATTGTCGAGCTGCCGAAGGCCCGGCACGCGGAGATGATCCAGGGAGAGCCCGAGGAAGCGGCGAAGGAACTCGTAAGGCGGCTGCGGCGGGCCGATGCGATTTAGAGCGATATAGGAAGAAAGGGCGAGCATGGATTTTTTTGTCTGGGCGGAACACCGGGACGGCAGGGTCCTTCCCGTAACCTTCGAGATCATGGAAAAGGCAAGACAGCTCGCGTCGCAGACAGGCGGCTCGCTCTCGGCGGCCCTGCTCGGGAGCGGCTGCGCCGGGCCCGCCCGATCGCTTGTCCATTGCGGGGCATCCAGGGTGTACGTCATAGACGACCCTGCGCTCGCCCTGTACCAGAGCGACCTGTACCCGGCAGTCCTCGCCGGACTTCTGGATGAGACACGGCCGGACGCCGCCCTTTTCGGAGGGACGGCCATCGGGACGGACCTTGCCCCCCGGGTGGCGGCCATCCTGAAAACGGGGCTCACGGCCCACTGCATCGATTTCCGCATAGAAGAGATCGACGGGAAGGAAACATTCGTCCAGGTCGTGCCGGGCTGGGGGGGCAACATGCTGCTGAAGATTGTCTGCCCGGAGCGCCGCCCCCGGATGGCCACTGTGCGGCCCGGCGTCCTGGAGGCGGGAAACCCCGACAACTCCCGCTCCGGAGAAATAATCGCCTGGAAGACAGATATCCCCGTGCAAAAAATAAGGGCCCGGACCCTGGAGTTTGTGCGCGAGGATTCCGGGAGCGCCGCCCTTGAAGAAGCGAATGTTATCGTCTCCGGCGGTTTCGGCCTGGAGTCCGCGGGCGGTTTCGCGCTTATCGAAGAGCTGGCCGGGGCGCTGCACGGCGAGGTCGCGGGCACCAGACCGGCATTCGACCGGGGCTGGATACCCGAGTCCCGGATGATCGGCCAGAGCGGCAAAACGGTGGGCCCGAAGCTGTTCCTGAGCGTCGGGGCGTCGGGCGCGACCCACTACACGACAGGATTTATGAAAGCGAAGGTGATCGCGGCAATAGACAAAAACCCGAAGGCGCCGATTTTCGACATCGCCGATATCGGGATCGCGGGCGATCTCAAAAAAATTATTCCCTGCCTTATCGAAGAACTCAAAATACAAAAATAAACCAAGGGGGTGCCGGCATGTTTGAATTTAAAAAAGAGCAGCAGATGTTGAGGACGATGGTCAGCGAATTCGCGGAAAAGGAACTGGCGCCCCGGGCGCTGGAACTCGACAGGAAAGGCGAATTCCCTGCGGAGATTGTGAAAAGGCTTGCTTCGCTGGGCCTCCTGGGGATTTCCGTTCCGAAGGAACTGGGCGGGTCGGGCATGGGCCATCTGGCCCAGTTGATCGCCATCGAGGAAGTGGCGCGGGCCTATCCCTCGGCGGCCTTCTTCCTGGAGATCGGCACCGGGCCCCTGTTCGCCATCTCCGGTTTCGGCTCCGAGGAGCAGAAGAAGAAATACGTCCCCGCCATCCTGAAGGCGGAAAAGATAATGTGCATCGCCGCGACCGAACCGACGGGGGGCTCGGAGCTGACCAACCTCGGCACCGAGGCTGTCACGAAGGACGGCGGCTATGTGATCAACGGCCGCAAGGTCTACATCACTGCGGGCGGCATAGCCGATTACTGCCTGCTGCTGGCGAAGACGGGCGACAGGGCAAGCTTCCTGCTCGTGGAGAAAGGCACCTCCGGTTTCACCGTGAGCCGCCGGCAGGACCAGATGGGCCTCAGGTCCGTCGTGGTCAGCGAGCTGGCGTTCAGCGACTGCAAGGTCCCCGCGGAGAACCTGGTCGGCAGGGAGGGCGCCGGTTTCCCGATGGCCATCACAACTTTCACGCTTGCCCGGCCCGCCGTGGGCGCGATCGGGCTCGGGATAGCGCGCGGCGCCTTCGACATCGCGCTCAAATACGCGAAGGAGCGCATCCTCTACAAGAAGCCCATCGCGAGCCTGCAGGCGGTCCAGTTCCTGCTCGCCGAGATGGACACCGAGATAGACGCGGCGCGCTGGCTCGTCTACCAGCCCGGGGCGGCCCTCGACAACGGCGCGACTGCCCGGGACATCTCGAAAGCCTCGGCCCGGGCCAAGGCGGCCGGCGCGGAGGTCGGCCTGAGTGTGACGCGCAAGGCCATAGAGGTGCTGGGCGGCAACGGCGTGAGCCCGGAATACCGCCTCGCCGGTCTGCTCAACGACGCCATGGAGCTCGTCCCGGCCACGGGGACGCAGCAGATAATGAAGATCATCCAGGCGGGGGAAATTTTGAGATAACCAGTCCCCGGCTTTGATTTCCGAAGCAGGCTGCCGGATTTTTAATCGACAGCCTGCTTCGTTTTTTTATCTTAACCAATTCACTGGCCCAATGATTGCATATTAATTGGCCATGTTCACCGGGAACGGGTACCCTGACGGAAATTCAGGGCCATCCTGCCATAGTGGCCCTTCCTCTCTTGCGATATGCCGCCGTCAGGGTATTCGTTATCTCTTCCCGGCCGGGTGATTGCCCGCATATGGTTCATTTTCATTTTTTTCCCGGCGCGTTGTATGGTATATACTTCTCACGTTAGGCGAGATTCGTGTTCGCATCCCCTTGTGAGGAATCGATATGCCGGACGCACCTGCAAACTACCCTTCTCAATATGAATCCCGGATCACCCTCAAAGGCGGCCGCGAGGTCTTCCTCAGGCCCGTGCTGGAGACGGACGCGCCGCTGCTGGTGGACCTGTTCAACAAGCTTTCCCCGGAATCCCGGTACCTGCGTTTCCTGAGGTACATGGACAGCCTGCCGGACCACCTGCTGTACCGGTTCACGCATGTAAATTACACCAGCGAATTCGCGCTCATGGCGGTAATCCAGGAGGACGGCAGGGATGCCATAATCGGGGTGGGACGGTATGCCTATGACACGAACCTGGAAGAAACGGACCTGGCCGTGGCCGTCCGGGACGACTGGCAGAAGTTCGGCCTGGGAAAGCTGCTGCTCGAAAAGACGATCGCCATCGGCAGGGAGCACGGCGTCTCCCGGTTCGTGAGCGTCCTCGACCCCCGGAACAACCTGATCAGGCACATCATTGCAAATATGGGGTACCAGGTGAAGTACTACGTGCGGGGCGGCTCCCTGCAGATGGAAATAAGGGCCGACAGCCATTGACCCGGCGAAACACTATCCGCATTCCCCAAGGCGGGAAACGAACGACGAAAACTCCCGGCCCATTTTCTTTTCGAAATCATTGGCGGCCCTGATCAGCTCCGGCAGGGAAATCCCGGTCTCCAGTCCCATCTCGGAGAGCATGTAGACCGTGTCCTCCGTCGCGATATTCCCTTTTGCGCCCTTGATGAACGGGCAGCCGCCGAGTCCTCCCAGGGACGTGTCGAAAATCGCGATCCCCTCTTCAAGCGCCGCGAACAGGTTCGCCAGGCCGAGGCCCCTCGTGTTGTGCAGGTGCAGGGAAATGTCCACATTGCCGGAGATCTCCCGGGCCCTCCTGATCCTGTCCCTGACCTGGAGCGGGTTTCCGAGGCCCGAGGAGTCCGCCAGGCAAAGCTCGTCGATCCCTTCCGGGAGGAAACTGCCGATTATGTCCAGGACCCGCGAGACATCGACGCGGCCTTCGTAGGCACAGCCAAAGGCGTTCATGACACCGGCCCGGACGATAAGCCCCGCCGCTTTGGCTTTCTTCAGCAGTTTTACGGCTTCCGTTTTTGCCTCCGCAATCGACATGTTGCTGTTGCGGCGGCTGTGGGCCTCGCTGGCCGAAACGTATATCCCGACGAAGGGCACACCGGCCTTGATGGCCCTGTCAAGCCCGCGTTCGTTCAGGACCAGTGCTGAATAACGAACCCCCTCGCGCCGTTTTACGCGGCCCCACAGGTCTTCGGCATCGGCCATCTGGGGGACCAGTTTCGGGTTGACAAAAGACGAGAGCTCGATCCTGGTTATCCCGCACCCGGCGAGGTCCCCCGCAAGCTCTACTTTATCCCCGGTAGGCACAACCCTGGGCTCGTTTTGAAGCCCGTCCCGCAGGCTGACTTCGTTTATAATTATTCTGTCCGGAAGTTTCATCTCGCCCTGTCCTTCTTTCGTCGTTAGAAAAATGGTCCGGGATTCCGCTCGCGCCGAGGCTCCCGGGAGCCCCAAAACGGAAAAGGTCTAAGTAACCACTTTTTGTCTAGCAATTTATATACCATTTTTGCGGGCGGTAAAAGACAGCTTTTTTCAGCGAGGTTTACGGTTTGCGAAGAGATTGCTTATTGCGTGGCGGGATAATTGGGCGCGTGCCGCGGCGCGGTTATTGATACGCTGGTCCCCTCCCCGGGCCGGGACTTTATGACAAGCCGGCCGCCCAGGTGCTTGAGCCTCTCCCGGATGCTGAACAACCCGAAACCGCTGCTGCTGTCCGTCCGGAATGAGACATTCCCGTCGAACCCGTCGCCGTCGTCCTTTACCGTGATCCTGATATTTTTTTTGTCGCCCCTGATCGAGACAAGCGCTTTTCCGGCATTTGCATGCTTGATGACGTTCATCAGGAGCTCGCGCGCGGCCTGGAAAAGCAGGACCTGGACTTCATGCATCGAGGGCTCATGGTCCTCGGCCTCAACACGGATATCAAGCTCATGCTGGGAGCTTATCTGCTCGGCAAGCCATTCCACGGCCGGGCTGAATCCCAGCTCGTACAGGACCGGGGGGCTCATTTCCGCCATTATGAGGCGCGCCTCCGTAATGGACTGGGAGAGCATGTTCCGCAGTTCGTTCAGGTATTTCGAGCCATCCTGCGAGATATATTCACGCAGGAGCTCGCTCCGCAGCTTGGCGGCCCCCAGGGTCTGCACCACCGTGTCGTGGAGGTCCGTGGCGATGTTCTGGCGGGAACGCTCTTCCGCCAGGACAATCTCCGCGGCCATGGCCCTCAGGTTCTTTTGAGCGGAGCGCAATCTTTTTTCCGAGAGCTTCCGTTCCTGGATTTCCGCCAGCAGGGACATATTTATTGCGGTGAGCTGGGCGGTCCGCTCCTGCACTTTGGCCTCCAGCCTTTCCTTCGCTTCCCGCAGGTCTTCTTCCATCCTCTTGCGCTCGGTCAGATCATGGAACTGCGACAGTATGAATTTTTCACCGGAAATGTTGATCATTTCGGCAGACCAGAGCACATCTCTCGTTTGCCCGTCCTTGGTGCGGACCTGGATCAGCTCGTCTTTGAGCGAGCCCTTCCGCTTCAGCTTGTTTATCAAACGCCGGCGCTGCCCGAAATCGCGCAACGACAGTTCGGAAACGGTGCGGCCGACCATTTCTTCCCGCTCATAGCCGAGCGCTATGAGCCAGCGCTCGTTAAAGTCAATCAGGCGGCCATCATCTATGGTGCTGATGACAGTCGGTATCGGACTGGAGTAGAAGGCTCGGGAAAAACGCTTCTCGCTTTCGATCAATTCCTGCGCCGCCCTTTTCCGCTCGGTTATTTCCGGGGCGTGAGTGACGATGTAAAGCACCTTTCCGTCGGCGCCGCGCACGGAAGCCGTGCTCATATCCACCCAGATCACGCGGCCGTCCTTCCTGATATAGCGCTTTTCCATGCG
>JBDKTK010000112.1:0-5311 GCA_039680225.1 Syntrophaceae bacterium | reverse complement strand
TCAGGTCAATCGTCCCGTGCCCGTATTCATAGATGCTCGCGCCGAAATAATCCAGGACCTCGGCTGCAATCCCGAACTCTTCGCGCAGCTCCCTGGCGAGACAAATCTCGGGCGTCTCACCCGGCTCAATCTTCCCTCCGGGGAATTCCCACTTCCTCTCCTGGCGGTCTCCTTTCCTGCGGCGCGCCAGCAGTATCCTGCCGTCTTTTTCCATTATTGCCGCCGTTACTATTTGCATTTTTTCAACTTACAGTCATTTCTTTAATGTGATTTTACCGTATTCCTCACCCATTAAGATATGTTTATAGGCGCCATTAGTTGTTTGCGGAACTGTCAATTTGAAATCGATAAGGCAGATTCGGTAAAATCGACCAAGGCATCGCCGTTGCCGCCCAATCCACAAAAGCATAGTATTCTTCCAACGTCTGGGCCGGATTTGTCAACTTATCCGGATTAACCTTTTTCGCCGATTCAATTGAATGAACAAGCATTCCTTTCAGCTCCGAATTATGCTCTATCATAGTTATCAACTGCTCCGTAATCGGGGCATGCTTTGTTAGTGTCGGCCTGGTGTCTTGGGCAAGAGCGTTAAGACTCAAAAAGGAAAATAACCAAATGAATGACAGTGCTGATGCTGAAATTCTCTTCCTTTTCATAATAAATTCTCCTTTTCACCAGATGGGGAATTTTGGTTTCAAGTAGCGGAATTTAGATTTTCTGTCAATAAGTAGAACAATGTGTATGACATTTTTACGTTTGCGATTCAGGGTGTTAAAATGGAATAAATCGGGATAGTCGTTTTAAATAGATTCGAGGTTAGGAACAGGTCGATGTCTATGCTCACCCTCTTGCAACATCCTTTCAAATGGAATAAAAAGTATTTATGGACAATGCTGATAAGGATATGAGTTATCGCCTTGCCGAACAGCTTGTCAAAAGCGGGCGGTATGACGAGGCGATTATAATATACAAAGAGCTTATAAAACATAACCCGGGTGAAGATTCTTTCGTGCTTGCCCTGGCGTGGGCTTATCTCGACAAGGGCAGCACGGAAAAGGCCGTGGAATGTTTTGAGGACCTGCTGGAAAAAGAATTCAAAGGGAATGTCTTTACCGGGTTTGCATTTGACGAACTCGTCAGGATCTACCGGGAGCAGGGCCGGTACAATCGCCTGATCGAAATCTGTGAAAAAGCGGTCTCTCTCCAGAAGGACGACGTCAGCCTCCTCACCACCCTTGGTGACGCCTATTTCAAGGCGGAGAGATTCCAGAGCGCCATAGCAGCATTCAAAAAGGTAATCGCAATGGAGCCGGGCTCGACGGCGGTCATCATGCGGCTTGGAAACGCGCAGATTGCGGCGGGAGATTACGACGGGGCGGAAGAAGAATTCGAGAGGGCCGCCCAGGCCGATGCCGCCGAAGCGCATACATATTATGGCAGGCTCGGGATGGCCTTTATGGGGGCAAACGAGTGCGGCAGGGCCGAGCGGGCGTTCCTTAAAGCAATCAGGATATCACCCTCAAATCCCATGTACTACTGCGATTTGGGCGATGCCCATAACTGCCTTGAAAAATTTCAGGACGCCTGGGATGCCTACGAGAAAGCCGTATCGCTGCGGCCCGAATCCGGGGCGCATTTCTTCAACCGCCTCGGAAACATGCTCGCCCGCCATGAAGACCACGAGCAGGCAGTTTCCGCATTCAAAATGGCCATCGAGCGGGAAGCCGGCAATCCCTTCTACTACCTTTACCTCGCGCGCTCCTACGATGCGCTGGGAGAGCGCGAGCTTGCCTCTTCCGCCTTCGAGAAGGCTACCACTCGGGGGGCGGGGTCCTGAGGAATCCCACGAACTTCTTTTTATCGAAAGCCTTTTCGTAAGCCTCTTCGGCGCTGATCCACTTGCGCTGGAGCAGCTCCAGGATGGCGTCGTCGAGCGAGAGCATCCCCATTTTCCTTGATGTCTGGATGATCGACATCAACTGGAAGGTCTTTTCCTCCCTGATCAGGTTGGCGGCCGCAGTGTTGCAGATGAGGATCTCCAGGGCCGCGACCCTGGCCTTTTTGTCCACCCTGCGGAACAGGGCCTGCGAAATCACCGCTTTGAGCGATTCCGAAAGGGACATCCGGATCTGCTGCTGCGGGTCGGCCGGGAACTGGTCGATGATCCTGTCCACGGTCCGGGTCGCGCCCATTGTATGGAGCGTGGCGAAGACAAGGTGGCCGGTGTTGGCGGCTTCAATGGCCAGCGCCGTGGTCTCCAGATCGCGCATTTCGCCGACGAGGATGATATCGGGGTCCTCGCGCAGGGCGGCCCTCAGCGCCGAGGCGAAACCATTTGTGTGGGCGCCGATCTCGCGATGGTTAATGACGCAGGCCTTCCCCTGGTGGACGAATTCGATCGGGTCCTCGACCGTAATTATATGCCCCTTGCGGCGGGCGTTGGCATGGTCGATGATCGCGGCCAGGGTGGTCGATTTTCCGCTTCCGGTCGGGCCGGTGACAAGAACGAGCCCGCGGGGGAGCATGGCAAGCTCCTTGAAAATGGGCGGCATGCCGAGCTGCTCCAGGGTCGCGATCTTGCTCGGGATCTCTCTGAAAACGGCCCCCACTCCGTATTTCTGGCGGAAATAGTTGCAGCGGTACCGGGCAAGCTCCGGGACCTCGTAGCCGAAGTCAACGTCGCCGGTCGCCTCGAAGGTCCTGATCTTGTCTTCCGGGCAGATCTCGTAAAGCATTTCGGTGAGCGCTTCGTCATCGAGGACTTCCTCCCCGAACCGTTCCATATCGCCCCGCACCCTCATCGCCGCCTTGCAGCCGGCAAACAGGTGGAGGTCCGACGCGCCTTCATCGTGGATGAACTTGAAAAAACTGTCAATTCTCGCCATAGGTACCTCTCCAAATGGAATTATTTGAGTCGTCTGAAATCAGCCGCACACGGTCACTGAGCCTGTCCAAGTGGCAGCTCCTGATAATTGCTTGACCTCATCGGGCCAGTTCATATAAAAAATACCCTTCACATAAAGGGGATGTAGCTCAGCTGGGAGAGCACGGCGTTCGCAATGCCGGGGTCAGGGGTTCGAGCCCCCTCATCTCCACCAGAATACACATGCGAGGGCGGGTCCCCTTGCCTCTTGGGGACCCGCCCTCGTTTTATTTTGCCTGCCTTTTATGCATTCAAGTTCCCGGTCAAGTTCCAAGATAGTTAATGGAGCCCCTTGATTGTTCGCCTAAGTATCACAGAAGCAAAAACCTGCGCAATGGTTTTGGCTCACAAAATAACTACATAGGACTAAAACCGGCCGGCGCTGATATTTCAGAGGGTCATTTCTGCGCGTTTGCATCAAACACGGAGCCACTGTGTTACGATTATCCTTTTTTTCTAAAGTTTTATTTCCAAAAAACCGAATTCTGATAATGCATGTTACCCGACTCGGGGGGGCCTGAGGGGTAGATTTCATATCCAATATGGGAGAAGGGGATCCTTTATGAAAATACAAATGAAATTGCGGACTAAGGCATTGCTGTTGCTGGCCCTTTTTGCTGTTGTGCTGATTCTGATGGCTGCGTTCACGGTCTACACGGTTCGCGACAAAATTATCCTCACCGCCCAGGAAAAGCTCCGGGGCGACATGGCGTTGAGCTTTAATTATTTCATCGAGAAGGTCCCGGGGGAATGGTCCGTCAAGGAGGGAAAGCTTTACAAGGGGGAGACTCTGATCAATGACAACAATGCCCTGATCGACAGGATTTCCGAATTGACAGGGGATGCTGTGACCATTTTCCAGGGGGACACGAGGATTGCCACAACCATCAAGAACGAAAGCGGTAAGCGGGCAACCGGCACCCAGGCTGCGGCGAACGTGGCGGACAAGGTCATCAGGGGAGGCCAGTCATATACAGGGAAGGCCAACGTGGTCGGGAAGGTCTACCAGACCGCCTACGAGCCGGTCCGCAATGAAAAGCGCGAGGTGATAGGCATGTTCTACGTAGGCGTGCCCAATACCAGGTATGACCAGGTTGTCTACAATATATCCCTGGAGGTGATCATTTTCAGCCTGGTCGGACTTGTGATAATCGGTTGCCTCGGGTTCTTTATCCTGATGTCGATTACCAAACCGATCCAGAGAGTCATCGACGGCCTGGGAGAGGGCGCCGAGCAGGTGGCCGGGGCTGCGGGCCAGGTATCATCGTCCAGCCAGCAGCTTGCCGAAGGCGCCTCGAGCCAGAGCGGTCTTGTAGAGGAAGCCGTATCCTTCTCGGAAGAGACATTCGAACTGGTCCGGCGGACAGAGGCAAACCTCGGCATACTGGACCAGCTCCGGGAAAAAACGCTCGAGGCAATGAAAAGTTCGAACCGGGCGATCAAAAACAATAAGGAATGCATGGGCAAAATAGCCGGCGCGAGCGAGAAGACAGCTTCCATTATTAAGACCATAGACGAGATCGCCTTTCAGACGAACCTGCTCGCCCTGAATGCGGCGGTCGAGGCCGCCCGCGCGGGCGAGAGCGGCGCTGGCTTCGCGGTGGTCGCCGACGAGGTCAGGAACCTGGCCCTGCGGGCCGCCGAAGCGGCGAGGCAAACGGGGAGCCTGATCGGTGAGACTCAGCAATATGTCCATGAAGGGACCGAACTGATCGACAAGACAATGTCGGAATTTTACAGGATGGGAGACCACGGCAAAGAGACTTCCGAAAAGATCAAAGAGGTAGGCACTTTGAGCGTGAGTGTTGCCGAATCCATAATGAAAGTGAAAGATTCCATTCAGAAGATAGAAGGTATCACTCAGCAAAACGCGGCCAGCGCTGAAGAGTCGGCCAGCGCCTCGGAGGAGCTGAGCGCCCAGGCCCAGCACATGAAGACGTATGTCGCGGAGCTTGCCCTTGTGATCAAGGGCGCCGTCAACGGCTCGGGGCTGCACAGGGAACCGGCGGGGGATTACCTCCTCCTCGACTCCGGAGCGGCCGAAGGGCATCAATAATTTACTCCGAAAAGCCCCCTGCCGGGTTGCGCTGCAGGGGGCTTTTCTTGTTGAAAGCTTGTCCGATAACCGCCTCTCCTTAATCCGCCGTAGTTGTCATTTATTCAAATCCATAGTGGAAATCAGTCAACATGTATGTATTTATCCTGGTATTTTGTAGGACATTAATTTTCATCAAAAAGTCTTAGCGCTCATTATGATGTCTGCGGCAGTCAACCTGGAGCTGATGATAATGCAAGCGCTATTGCCGGGCTGCTCGAGATCGCCCGGTTTGCCAAAGAGCATGAATCCAAGCTTCCATACAGGGTTGATTTCGTTGCCTATGCATTGGA
>JBDKTK010000111.1:0-1904 GCA_039680225.1 Syntrophaceae bacterium | reverse complement strand
GGGCGACCTGTTGCTCTATCTGTCGGGCTCTTACAACAAATATGAGTTCGATAACAACATCATGAACGCCAGCAACAACATCGTGCACTGCAAGGGCAAGCAGATACCCGACACGCCGCAGTACATGGCAAAGTTCGGGGCGACCTACTCGTTCAAGGGATTTTCCATCACGCCGATGGTGCGCTATCTCGGAGAGCGCTACGGAGACGTTGAGAACAAGGAGAAGATCGATGCCTATGCACTGGCCGATCTGTATATGTCCTATAGTACGGGACGCATCGGGGTCATCGAGGACATCAAGTTCAGCCTGAACTTCCTCAATCTCTTCAATAAGCAGCACATCGGGCTCATCAACACGTCGGATTTCACGCTCTCCAATTCCACAAGCTACTATCCGGGTGCCCCCCTGACGGTGATGGGCGGAATGACAGTAAAATTCTAGAGGTATAAAGCAGGTGGCCGTATTGAAAACAGCGGGTACAAAGTGGTCGCTTCTCGTCATTCCGGCACTATGCATCATGATAACAGTCTCGGCAGGGAGCCCTGTCCATGGCAGGCAGGTAACCGACATGGCAGGACGCACCGTTACGATAGGCCCGGCCAGGAAAGTCTGGCCGGCCTACCCGCCGCTCATGCATCTCGTGTACGCCATCGATCCTTCCCTGCTCGTCGGCTGGACCATACCCATATCGGCCGCTAACAGCAAATACATTCAGACACCCCAGCGAAACCTGCCTGTCGTCGGCGGATGGTTCGGCCAGCGGACACCAAACCTGGAAAACCTCGCTGCCGCCGGCCCGGACTTTGCGCTTGCGTGGGACCAGACAATTACCGCCAGGCCAAACATGGTTGAGACTCTTGGCAAGCTGGACATACCGGTTCTCGCTGTACGTCTTTTCCGCCTGTCAGATTACCCGGACGCCCTGCGATTCCTGGGAAATGTCCTTAACAGGGAGGAAAGAGCCCGTGAGCTCAGGACCTACGTTGAACGGACAATCGCCGAGATGAAAAAGTTCGGCGGCAGCATCGCACGGGAGAAAAAGGTCTCCGTTTACTATGCCATAGGGCCGGACGGCCTCACGAACGATTGCGACCATATGCCTTTCCTTAATGAGGCGATAGACCTTGCGGCGGGCCGCAATGTCTATCAGTGCCGTCCCGCGGACAGGATGATGGGCAAAAAGATAGACATGGAGAGACTCCTCATCTTTGATCCGGAGGTGATCATCACCCAGGACACCATATTCTTCTCACGGATCTACTCCGACCCTCGCTACAGGCTCCTTAAGGCGGTCAAAAGCCACAGGGTCTACATGATCCCGGGAACGCCGTTTAACTGGCTCAATTATCCCCCCACCTACATGCGGGCACTGGGAATCAGGTGGCTTGCCAAAATGCTTTATCCGGGACTTTACACGGCAGATCTGCGCAAGGAGACAAAGCTGTTTTTCAAACTCTTCCTGAGGGTCGATCTCGGCGATGACGAGGCAGACGAGATCCTGCTTCTGAAAACGAAGAATGCCCGGAGCAGGGAGAGTGGACCACGCGGATTTGCATACCGGGAACGATGAGCGGAAAGTGCTTGAAGACCGCTATTCCAAAAAGAAATCCACAGAGGTCAAACAATGATCACCCAACACCGTCTCTGCGTCAGAGACGGAAGACCCCTACCCGGGATACAAGGGCAAGGAAAGAGAGGAAGATCTGTGAATCCCCGGATTATCGCGGCGCAATGCGTGAGATTCGTGGCCTTCTTCGTGTTTATCGGCGTTGTACTGGCGGCCGTGCTGTCCGCAGCCCCCCTCGAGGCGAGAGAGCTCACCGATATCTTCGGCAGGAAGGTCGTTGTCCCCAACTATATAAATAGAGCCTACGCAACATCGCCGCCCGCTACCTACATGCTC
>JBDKTK010000110.1:0-2463 GCA_039680225.1 Syntrophaceae bacterium | reverse complement strand
TGCCCTGAGAATATCGTTAGCCGTGGCCTTTGCGCTGTTGGCAATCATGTTATAGGCATTGGTAGCCTTTTGGCGCATGAGGTCGAATTCGGCGCTGCTCTTGATTCCGAGATTCTTAAAATTCTGCTCGATATTGAGGCTTGTCTGCGTCGCGGCCTTATAGAGCTGCTGCTGACCCTTTGTATATCGGGAGGGGTCAAGGTCAAGCTCAACAAAAACAGTCCCTATTTTATGATCGGCCATTACCTTGCCCCCGTGATTGACTTGATTGCGGGAATGCTCGCCTCAAAAGACGGACGCATAAAGGGTTTCGAATGTTCAACAATGCTCGCGTAATAGGCCAGGTAATGACCAACGTAGACGCGCACATTCTTTTTGCTCATGAGCGGCCGGCCGGATTTTGATTTCTTTTGCACAACGCGGATACTTTTTCTCAGCTGTCCGGCGTCGCGGGCCGTCCAGGGCTGTCCGGCATACTTCCCGGTTTTATACATCGGCCGGGAAATGGTTCCGACTGGACAATTTCGGCGAGCGTTCGCGGCCACAACCTCGGCCGCTTCCACAAGGCGCTCAATGCAGACATTTTCAAAGGTCTGGTCAAATGCGTTGGGGTTCCAGTTTTCAACCCGCATTCGGTCTATTCCTTTCCATCCACCAATGAGATAACCGGATCACCTTTTCAAAGCATTTCCAGGGATTCTTTACGCCGCGCGGGTAATGCTCGATTGCTTTCCAAACCGATAAATGGTTCACGTCGACCGGCCCCCCGAATCCCATGATGTATTGGGATTTCACCTTGAGGAAAATCCGCATTGCCTCCAGATTTTCCTCGACAGGGAGAACCCGGCAGCCTTCACATGCCGCCTCTCCCTGCTTCGCTTTATTCCCCAACTTTTCGCAGGCCTCACAGGTGGGCGCATAATCAAAGCGCCACTCTGCGGCCTCTATGAGTTTTTTTCCGCTTCCTCGGCTGCGGCTTTCCCCGCTTCATCCAGGGCCTTCAGCTTCGCGTTCACGAAATCCCTGAAAGCCGGGTCCTTCATCCGCATGAGGGCGTTTTTCGCGTCGATGTTGCAGGGGATCGGCTTCCCGTTTTTATCAAGGAAGTCCTCCCAGGCAATGATTGTGCAATCGTTCAGGAGCCGCGCGGCTTTGTCCGGGTCCGGAATCCTGTGATTGAGCACAACCGGAGGCTTGTCTTTTGCCTCATGTAAATACGGCCGGTTCTCGTTGCTCTCTTTATCGATCCGGACGTAATCATCGACAGTGGGGAGGCGTAACTGTATGCGCCCGCCTCCCGGATAGTCGAACCAAACCCCTACACTTTCCTCAAAGTCGAATACCATAAAGCTCCTTTCTGTTAGGTTCCTACTCTCTCCATAGCCTTGCCGGAAATTTTCCCGGTAAACTCGACGGTGCCGAGGGCGTTCTTGCTCATGGTGACCGCATTGAACTTGGTGAGGACGATTTCCCCGCCTGCAGCAACCCTCCAAAACATTGTTGTGGTCTCGTAAAAATAGAGCAGCGTCACCCCGCCATCAACCGTTGACAGAGCATTAAGAGCAACCTGCCCGTTGGTATCATCCGGATCATAATTGCCGCTGAATGACACCTCTCCTGCATCGTCAATACCGGCCCTTTTCCATTTTTTAACCGTGTCGCCAAACGCCGTGTCCTCCTGGATGTCCGGCACGAAGCCGCTCATGCTCCAGGTCCCGAGTCCCGCTATCGTGTTGCCGTTATAGACAACCTTCGCCAAACGTCCGCCTATTGAACTCATCTTAAAATCCTCCTTTGCCGCTTTATTTGTGATCCGTTCAGGGCAATAAAAAAGGCGGTCGTAGAGAAGTAGGTCCCTACTGACCGCCTTTAGTTATTCTTGCGTCCCGTCCGGGTGATCAGCCCTCGCGGAAACCCTGATTGTTAGTTAATTGCGTAATAACAAATAATTTCCCATATCATCCTCTATCTCTCTTGGAAGAGACACCCTGATAGCAAAAGGATCTATTGGGCTTTCTTTTTCTATCAGCTTCATTCTTCTGTTAATATAATCGACTTCGGAAATATAATATTCTTTCATAAAATCAAATTTATGTCTCACGGTCTGTCCGGGCCTTGGTTCGCGGATAAAATCGATCATTTATTCTCCCCTTCTCCGATATGCAACACCGCACGTGCATTTTCCATCTTGCCATAATATCTTACCTAGGCATTCCAGTGTATGTCCTTCAACTCTCGCACAAAGGGCGAGCACCTCTTTTTCTTCCTCTGTGTACTGACTATTCCAGAATATGCCTACTCCCATTTATTTCCCCCTTTTCATGGAATGATAATTTTTATTGTTCCGGTCATAAGCAAAACGCAAAATGCGACAAAAACAATGAACAGATATTCGGAATATCTCACGCCGCCCTCTCTTTCTTCCCTCTTATATATTTATCTTCCTCGATTCCGATTACCGTT
>JBDKTK010000109.1:0-14123 GCA_039680225.1 Syntrophaceae bacterium | reverse complement strand
GGCAAGGAGCATGGCAATGATAAGGGCTTTATGGTCAGCAGCGACAGGGATGGAAGCAAAACAGGTAGCTCTGGATATCACGGCAAACAACCTGGCCAACCTGGGAACCGTCGGGTTCAAGAAATCCAAGGCGGAATTCCAGGACCTCATGTACCAGGTGCAGAAAAAGGCGGGGTCCGAGAATTCAATGGGCAGCCAGATCCCGGTCGGCATTGAAATCGGAATGGGAACGAAGCTCTCGTCGGTGCAGAAACTGTTCACGCAGGGAGACTATGTCCAGACCGGCAACTCGTTCGATTTCGCGATCGAGGGCGACGGCTTCTTCCAGGTAGACGACAACGGGAACACCGTTTACACAAGGGCCGGAAACTTCAAGAAGAACAAGGACGGCGCACTCTGCACAAGCGAGGGCCTGAAACTGATACCGGCAGTTACCATCCCCGCGGATACCGTGACATTTACCCTGGACAGCAGCGGGACCTGGACCTGTATGGATACCAACGGCAACAAGCTCTCGAGCGGCAAGCTGGAACTGGCGAAATTCGTCAACCCCGCGGGACTGGCCAGCCTGGGCCGGAACCTTTTTGATGAGACCGACGCGTCAGGGACGGCAAACACGGGCAATGCGGGCCAGAACGGCTACGGGACCATATCCCAGAATTACCTGGAGATGTCCAACGTCAGCTCCGTTGAGGAAATGATTTATATGATCGAGGCCCAGAGGGCCTATGAATTGAACAGCAAGGCCATCCAGACGGCCGATTCGATGCTCCAGATAATCGCCAACCTCAAGAGGTAAAGATGAATATGAAACCGCGCAATCTGCCGAACAGGTTCATGCCCTCGCTCGCAGCGGTCTTTGCCGCGCTGGCGCTTTCGGTTTTCCTCCTTTTGCCGGACACCGCCGGGGCTGTTGCGAGGACGGGAGCGGGGGCCGGCCTCATAAAAAACGATACGATCAGGTATGCGGTGAAGGCCTACATAGAAAAAAACATGCCCTGGGACAGGGACAGCGTTCATATCCTGTTCCCCGCGGGGGCGCCGGACGTTACTTATCCGGGCGGCAGGATCAATTACGAGGTGAGGGCGGGGCGCAGCGAGGAATACATCGGCGACACCGTTTTCAAAGTGCTTTTCTTCAAGGACGACACCATTATCAGGGAAGAGCCGGTGCGGGTCAGGATAGAGGTCATGCTGGATATTCCGGTATCGGCCCGGGCCATAGAGAGGGATGTCGAGATCAGGAAGGAAGATATAAGGATCGCGGGCCGCTGGTTCACCCGCATGCCGTCCAACTCTATAACCGATCCCGCCGAGATCATCGGCAAGCGCGCCTCTGTAGGCATCAGGCCCAATTCCGAGATAACCAGGGGAATGGTTAAGAACTCCATCCTGGTCAAGCGCGGCAAGGTCGTGAGGATAATCCTGGAAAACGGCCCGATGAGAATCCTCTCCGTGGGGCTTGCGGAAGAAGACGGCAGCCGCAACGACGTAATCAGGGTGCGCAATACGTCTTCGAACAAAATGGTGTATGCCCGGGTAGTCGAAAATTCTGTCGTGAAAGTGGAGTTCTAAGCCGTGGAGACTGAAAAAATGGAAAGAGGAAAAGTTCGCGGGCGCCTGGGGATGATCCTGCTGCTGGGTGCGGCCGTCCTTCTTACTGCCGCGTGCGCCAGGAACCTTTACAACCAGACCGGTACGCCGCCGGTATACAGCGAGCCGCAGATAGTCCGGCCGGCGGGGACCATCTGGCCCGGGGAAAACCTGGGAAATAATATGTACTCCGATAAGAAAGCAAGGTACGTCAACGACATCGTGACGATCCAGCTTGATGAGGCATCGGCCGGCGCCAATACGGCCTCGACCAACACGAGCCGCGACGGCAGCACCGCGGCGGGGATCGGGGGGATTTACCAGATAGGCCCCGATAGAACCATTCTATCAAAGTACGCGCTCAGCGGCACGTCTTCGAATTCCCTGAAAGGGGATGGGGAGACCACCCGCGTGGGCAGCCTTTCAGGCAAGATCACCGCCAGGGTGATAAAGATAAACGCCAGCGGCAATATGATCATCGAGGGCAAAAGGCAGCTGACCGTCAATAACGAGGACCAATTCATTATTATAACCGGCATTATCAGGCCGGAAGATATAAGCACCGACAATCTTATATACTCATCGAATATTGCCGATGCGCGGATCATTTACACCGGCAAGGGGGTTGTTGACGACAAGATGCACCCGGGGTGGATGACACGCGTCCTGGACTGGGTATGGCCGTTCTAGGATAAAGGATTGAGAAAATGACTGCTGCTCAGAAATATTTTTCGGCCCTTCTGAAAAAAGCGGGTTCCGGCCGCAGGTGGAAGATCAGGAAAACCGTCCCGGAAGGCAGCGGCAGGCAACAATTTACAAAGCGTTTTCGCAGCATTGATCGGGGGAGATTGCAATGAAGAAGGTTCTTACCGCCCTTGTGGTTGCCGCGGCTGTCCTGGCCGTTCAGGCTGCCGACGCGTTTGCCGCCAGGATCAAGGACATCGCCGGCATCGGCGGGGTGAGGGACAACCAGCTGGTGGGCTTCGGGCTCGTGGTCGGCCTGGCGGGGACGGGAGACGACGTGAAGAACGGCTTCACGAGAGAGACCCTCTCCAACATGTTGAGCCGCCAGGGCATTGCCATGAAGGACAAGACCAATATGAAGGCGGATAACGTGGCGGCGGTCATGATCACGGCCAAGCTTCCCCCCTTCGCCAAGATCGGCAAGAAAATCGATGTGGAGGTTTCCTCGATCGGCGACGCCAAGAGCTTGAGCGGCGGGACTCTCATTATGACGCCCTTGAGGGGCGCCGACGGAACTGTGTACGCGGTCGCCCAGGGGCCGATCGCACTGGGCGGTTTCTCCGCGGGCGGCGCCGCGGGCGGGGGTGTATCCAAGAACCACGCCACGGCAGGGTACATTGCGAACGGCGCCCTTGTGGAAAAGGAGCTGGTCTATGATTTTGAAAAGAACAGGGACCTCTCTGTGAGCCTGTTCCAGCCCGACTTCACGACTTCAACGCGGCTCGCCGCCCTGATAAATGCGCAGATCAAGGAAGTGGAAGCGAGGCTGGAGGATTCCGGCACCGTGATAGTCTCCCTGCGCGACACATATAAGGGCAGCGTCGTGGAGCTGGTCTCCAGGATGGAGGGCCTGGACGTGCCGGTTGACTCCACCGCCGTCGTGGTCATGAACGAAAAAACGGGCACGATCGTAATGGGCGAAAACGTCAGGATCTCGACCGTGGCGGTTGCCCACGGCAACCTGAGCATCGAGATAAAGGAAGACAAGAAAGTGTCGCAGCCGCTGCCGTTTGCTCCCTCCGCCCCCGTCGGGGAGGCACGGCCGCACCAGGGCCGGGGCCCTAACGCCGGGGTCGCGATGGGGGCCGGCGGGCAGACAGTTGTCACCCCGGAGACCCAGGTGGCCGTCCAGGAAGAAAAGAAGAATATGCTGGTAGTCCCGCACGGCGTCACCATCCAGGATGTCGTCAGGGCCCTTAATGCGATCGGCGCCACCCCGCGCGACCTGATCACCATCCTGCAGACGATCAAGGCCGCCGGAGCGCTCCAGGCCGATCTCAGGATAATGTAATGGATTCCATCGCCCTGCAGAAACCATCTGCTGCAGCCCGTGAAGCCGGTGCAGCCGGCGCGATAACGGCGGCGGCATCCGGCAACAGCCGGGAAGAAGACAAAAAGCTCCGCAAGGCCTGCGCCGCTTTTGAATCCTTCATGGTCTATTACATGCTCAAGACCATGAGGAAGTCGGTCCCCCAGTCCGGCCTGTTCGGCAACATGGCCGGGAAGGACACCTTCAACATGATGCTGGACCAGAAAATAGCCGAAAAGGCCGCCGAAAGGAAGGGCGGCAGCCTGGGGCTGCAGAAAGTCCTTTACGACCAGTTGAGCGCGGGCGGACGCAGATACGGTACAGCGGGAAGCGCAGCCGGGGCGACAGCATCGGCTGTAAATGCAAAAATCTGATAAAATAAGGAGGTTGGTCTAAAGTTTTATGTCCTGATGCCGATTTAGTCTGATAGAAAGAGACCGAAGGAGTCCGGCAAGATGAAGATAACCGACAAAGACAACACCTTGATAAACGCCCTCAGGCAATATCAGGACAGCCTCAAAACCGGCGGCAAGCCTGATAAAAAGGTGGAAGAAAAAACGGCTCCTGATGAAAAAGTGAATCTATCTGCCACGGCAAAAGACATCCAGAAACTGAAGAGTGCTGTCGCTAACCTCCCCGACGTCCGCCAGGACAAGGTGGACGAACTTAAGGCGCGGATCGAGAAGGGAGAATACAGCGTAAGCGGAGAAAATGTTGCCGACAAGATCATCGAGGAATTTTTCCTCGATCAGGCAGGCAGATAAAGTTCCCTTCCGCTGTTCCTCCACCTGCAGGCCTGCAGGCAGTATTACCGCTTCCTGCTCGGCGACATCCGGGTACCCCGGGAAATCCGGGGCATTAACGACTCTCGAGGGGCCCCCTGCGGGCCCCCGGACCCAGTGAAAACTTCAGGTGCCTGAATATGAACAATATGAACCATATTGAATTGTCAATGGAACAGGACCTCGACAGTCTGTTCGATTCCCTGATTGAACTTCTGCAGCGGGAAATAGAGATATACAGGTGCATTCTCGATTCCGTCGTCCACGAGAAGAAAATCCTCCTGAAGCCGTCGCTCGACAAAATATACGAGAGCAACGCCAGGAAAGAGACTCTGATCCTGAAGGCCAAGCTCCTTGAGGAAGTCCGTTCCGGCATAGTGAAGAAAATTGCCGCCGCGCTGGGAAAATCGGAGCAGGACGTAAACCTTTCGGCGCTCGCCCTGGCCGCCGGCAAAGACCGCGGGAAGCTGATCCGGGAGTCCCGGAGCGTCCTCTCTCCCCTTTTACAGGAAATCCAGGAAAGGAATGAGAACAACAAGCTGCTCCTGGATTCATCGCTGGTATTTGTGAGGAGTTCGATCCATTTCATTAACGACCTCCTTTCCCCGAGCACGGGCTACCTGGAGACGGGCAGGATAAATACGCTCAGCCGCAACGGCAGGCTCCTCAGGACGGAAGGATAGAAGAGGGCGGAACATGGGAGACATAACCAAGATACTCAATTGTTCGAAAGAGGCCCTCCTCAGCCATCTCTCCGCGATCAACGTTACGGGCTCCAATATAGCCAACGTGGACACTCCCGGCTACACGCGCCTGCGCCCGATGTTCAGTTCGACCGGGACCAGGGCGACCGGGGATATCCAGATAGGGGTTGAGATAGAGTCTATCCAGCGGATCTACGACAAATTCCTGGATTCCCAGATAGTCAAGCAGGAACAGATCGGCGGGTTTACCGATGCGCAATACAGCTATCTTCAGCAGATAGAGACGATTTTCAACGAATCTTCCGAAACCGGCCTCAACGACGCAATGAACAAGTTCTGGAGCGCCTGGGGGGACCTCTCGCTGAACCCCTCGGGGCAGGCCGAAAGGGAGGCCCTGGTTGCGGTTTCCGAGAGCATGGCCCTGATGTTCCGGCAAAAGTCGGAGCAGCTTACCGAACTGCAGGACGATATAAATTCCGCGATCCCGGGGACGGTCGACGAGATCAATTCCATTACCTCGAAGATTGCCGCATATAACCATGACATCATGAACTCGCTGACGGGCGGCGCCGGCACCGGGGACCTGGAGGACAAGCGGGCAAATCTCATGAATGACCTGGCGGCGCTCACGGACTTCTTCTACGTCGAGGACTCGGAAGGCTCGTTCAGCGTGTTCCTGGCAGACGGGCGGCCCCTGGTGGAGGGGGACAACAGCTGGCAGCTTGGGACGCAGATCGACCCGGCGGACAGCAGGTCTTATGATATAATCTACGCAGAGGACGGGACCAACATCGACAGACTCATTACCGGCGGCAAACTGGCGGGCTACCTGGAAATGAGGGATGTCAAGATCGAGGGATACCTCGCCGATTTCAACAGCCTGGCCGTGGGCCTGGCCAATGCCGTCAACACGCAGCACCGGCTCGGCTACGACACTTACGGCAATGCGGGAGCTGATTTCTTTGAATTCTCCGGCTCCGTGCAGGACGCCGCCCATCTCCAGGTTTCGTCCGCAATCTCGGGCAATTCAGGGCTGATAGCGGCTTCCGGCAGCATCAATGCCGACGGGGAAAACGCGACGGAAATCGGGGCCCTGAAGGACGACCTGCTGATGGATGGGAACCTTTCATCATTCAACACTTTTTATTCATCCTTCATCGGCCGCATCGGGCAGGACGTCAACAGCCTGTCGAGCACCAACGACCGGCAGTCGGCCATCCTCATGCAGCTCCAGGAGCAGAGAGAGACCATCTCCGGGGTCTCCCTCGACGAGGAAATGATGAACCTGATGAAATTCCAGATGGGCTACAATGCCGCCGCGAGGCTCGCCACAACGGCGGAGGAATTGATGGATACTTTGATAAACATGGCATCCTGAAGAGGAGCAATCAATGATCACCCGCGTAACCAACAAGATGCAGTTCAATGCAATTAACTACAGCCTGTCCTCCATCCAGAGCCAGTACGATTCGCTGATGGAGAAGCTTGCCTCGGAGAAAAGGATAAACAGGCCGTCCGACGACCCGCTCGGCCTGGGGCGGGTCCTCGACAGCAGGCTGAAACTTTCCAATATCAGCCAGTATAAAGACAATACCGCTTACTGCACGTCCTGGATCACCCTGACCGAGTCGAGCCTCGACGGGGTGAACGATGCCCTGACGGAGGCGAAGACACTGGCCATCGCGCAGGCGAACGGCACCTCTTCCGCAAACAGCAGGCAGATAGCTGCTTCCAATGTAGACAAGATAATAGATCAGGTGCTGAGCCTCGCCAACTCCATGAGCGGTGACCGCTACCTTTTCTCGGGGTCGAAGAACGTGAAGCCGTTCAGTGAAACGCAAAATCCGGCAAGCATCGCGGCCCCGGTGCAGGCAAGCGGCAATGCCTTTAACGGCCACGTGAGTTCCGCCGGGGCTTACACCGGGCAGGAAAATAAAACGTATGTCATTAAGATAACATCCGGCGGCGCCCTGGGAACTGCCAAATATGTAATCTCCGACGATGGCGGCAAGGACGGCACCTGGGGGACCGAGCGGACGAACCTCTCCGCCGCCGTGAACATCGGCGACGGGATAAGCGTCACTTTTACGGATGACGGGACGGCCCAGCTGGCTGCGGGTGACATCTTCAGCATTGACGCCTCGTCCGCCGGTTATTACAATGGCAACGGCGACAGGCCGTCCGTTGAAATAGGGAAGGGGCTTTCGATCGATTACGGCATCACGGGCCAGGAAGTCTTCACGGCGCTCGGTCCGAAGTCGGTCGATATTTTAAAAACCCTGAACGACCTCAAGAGCGCCCTGGAAAATAACAATACTTCCGGCATCCAGCAGCAGATCGATAACCTGGGCAGCGCCCTCACCCAGGTAAACCTGGCGCGGGCGAAATGCGGGACGATTACGAATTCGCTGGAGATCAACGGAAACAACCTGAGCGAGCTGGAAATCGGCATAACAGAGCTGCTGTCCTCGACCGAGGACGCCGACGTGGCCGCGCTCATAACCGAATACAAGATGAAAGAGCTTGCCCTCCAGGCGACCTATTCAATGGCCTCGGAAATAGGGCAGAACTCGATACTGAATTTCCTTGATTAAGGAGGTCCTAAGCAAATGTTGATCCTGACACGGAAGTTGGGAGAGGCAATCAAGATCGGCGACCAGGTGACCATATATTTCCTGGAAGTGAAAGGCAAACAGGTCCGGATCGGAATTGAAGCGCCGCCCCATATAACGATCCACAGGCAGGAAGTCTACGAGTCGATCAGGCAGGAAAATATCAGGGCGGCGGAAACGCTCCCCCTGCAGTCGGGCGGCCCTGCCCTGGAGGATTTCAGGAAACTCATAACGAAAGGCGCGAAAGGAACAAAAAGTTGAAGGTGAAAACGGCCCATCTCGGCGAAATCGAAGCCGACGAAACCAGGATAATCGAGATCAAGGGGGGAATCCTGGGCTTCGAGGACCAGACCAGGTTCATCATGATCGACGACAGCGAGAGTACGCCGTTCATGTGGCTGCAGTCGCTTGATAAAGAGGCCACGGCATTTATCGCGATCAATCCCTTCCTTGTTGTGCCGCAATACGAGCCCGAGATCAGCGACAGCGAAGGACGGGGCCTGGGGCTCGAAAGCGCGGAGCAGGCCATGGTCATAGTGATCGCCACCCTCCGGCGCAATCCGCTCCGCGTCTCCATCAACCTGCGCGCCCCGGTGATAATAAATCCCGTCAAAAGGATCGCCCGCCAGATCGTCCTGGAAAACACCCAATGGCAGATCCAGCATTTTATCGGCGAAGGCGAGAGCGAGAATAAAGCCGTCCCGGCCCGTTGAGGCCTGTCATAAAAATAAAAAAAGGCGGAGGGACATTATCTGACAGTCGTCTTCCTTCCGCCTGTGGCAACACAGGTCAAAATTTTATTCTGGATTAATCCCGGAAATGGACATCTCTCATAAGATCTCCCCGGCGCGCCTCATGCGCTTTTGCTGAATATCAAGCCGATCATCTCGTCGAGCTTATCTGCAAGCTGCTGCAGTTCCTTGGGGGGGATCTCGCGGATCACGTCACCCGAAGTTTTCTCGATTACCTTCACGGCGATATTACGGTTGCTGCCGTAAGTGCTGAATGTAATGCTGACGTTCATGGAATCGATCTTTTTCTGGATATCCTCGACCAGCTTTGCCGCAGTCTCGCTGTTCATCTGCTGCTGCGCAGGCGCGCTCCTGCTGCCGTCTGCTTTCGCATCCGCCGGAACGGCTGTTCTCTGAACTGCGGAATCGCGCGCGAAGTCCGGCCGCGCAATGTCCGTGCCTGTGGAAACTGATATGCTCATTTTTTCCTCCTGCCCCCCCCGCATTCCCTTCCATCCCTCTCCAGGGGGAATTTTATTGGTTTTTGTTACGATTTTATGTCCAGCATTTTTGTCCTGCCGTCCTGCCCGGAGTAGCTGTGGAAACTATGCTTCTCCTGCCGCATTCTGGAAATATTGGAACCGAGGTTCTTAAAGACCGCGGATGCCGCCGCCGTGCAATTGTTGTCGAGGTCGACCGCCCTTTTGGTCACGTCCTGCAGTTCCCTGACGAGGGCCCGGAGCCGGTCTCTCTGGACATCCTTCAGCTCCGCAATGCAGGAAGGGAACTTCTCGTTGAAGTCCCTGATCCTGCCGTCGAGGCCGTCAACCCTCGCCGCCAGCTCCCCGCGGGCGGCGATAAGCCTTTCGATCTCCTCGAAATCCTGCCTGGCGAAGCTTTCGCACAGGGCGCCGGTTGCGGAGTTCAGTTCGTTGAATACCGCTATCTTCTCGGCAATCAGCCTGCCCAGGGCGCCCGTTAAACCTGCTTCGTCTGCCGTCACACGCTTACCCTCTTTTCGGTTTTGATCTCCTGCGATGCCGGGTACTCCTTCTGCTTGAAAGGCACCACCCCCCGCTGCCCGCCTGCCTTGTCCGCCGGCTGGGCCGCAGGCTGTTGCTGCTGTACGGGAGGCATGTTCTTCCAGGCCGAGGCAAGCTCTTCCAGCATGCCGATGACCCGGTCAAAGGCTTTCATATCCCTGTTCAG
The DNA here is from genome assembly GCA_039680225.1 of Syntrophaceae bacterium. Classification (GTDB taxonomy): domain Bacteria; phylum Desulfobacterota; class Syntrophia; order Syntrophales; family UBA4778; genus JBDKTK01. Next base: position 4,439 of record JBDKTK010000109.1, on the reverse strand, counting down.
GTCGCCCATCATGAGCTGCCTGATCATGAATTTGTAGAGGGCGTCGAGGTTCACGGCTATGGCGCCCCCCTTTTCGAAATTCAGCGATATCATGAGCTCGTTGATAATATCGTACGCCTTCTGCAGGGCCCTGGCCTTTGTTTCATAATCGCGGGCTTCGTAACTCTCCCTGGCCAGCCGCAGGTTGCTTATGGCCCCCTCATAGCACATTATCACCAGTTTCCGGGGGTCCGAGGTGAACACCTCAGCCTTCCGATACGCCCCTATACATTCTCCATACATAATGACTCCTCTATTCCCCGAAGCTGTACAGATTTTCAATTTGACCCGCCAGCCATGTGCTCTGGGTCTGCAACTTGTTGAGTACCGTCTCCATCCGCACGAATCGCGCTGTCATGTTTTCCATCTTGCGGTCGATGAAGTCCTCCATTTCCTCGATCTGGGTCGTGTAGCTGGTAATGTTCTGCTGGAGCGATTCTATCTTGTATGACAGGTAACCGTCGATTGAGTCGGTAATATTGTAAAGCGCCCTGTCAAGCAGCTCACTCAATCCTATGGTCAGGTCCACTGTTCCGACATTCTGGTTCGAGTCGCTGCCGGTATATTGGACCGTGACCCCGTTATAAGTGAGGTTCCGGCCCGAACCTGCGGCCGCTTCGCCGTTGATCGTCCCGCTGATATCGGTGCCGTTGTCCACGGTGGCGTCGCTGCTCCAGAGAAGGTGGCTTGTCTCGGTTATGTCGAAACTGTGCCCCGACCCGTAACTCTGTTCCGTCAGGACGAGCCGGTTGCCGTTCGTCGCAGCCGTGACGCCGAGCGCTCCGCGGCCTTCCGCGCCCCCGGTATTTGCCGCTGACATAGTCCCGTAATCCAGCCCGGTGATCTCCAGAGAAAGTTCGCTGTCCCCCGATTCCGTATCGGTGATTATCAGGCGTCCCGACGAATCGATTGTCGCGTCCACTTCATAACCGAACGCGTCCTCGATTGCATAGAGGAGGCCCTGGACGGTGTCCGTCGCGGCGCTCCCGACCTGGTACGAGCCGCTGACAGTCAAGCCGGTCCGCGAGGTGCCGGTAAACGAGATCACCTCGTTGTCGGTCAGGCCGGCGGGATTGCCGCTCGCATCGTAAATGCTGTTCCAGGCAGTGGATGCCGTTATGGCGGTCGTATGGCCGGCGTCCGAATAAAGCTGGTTGCCGCTCGCCATTTTTTCTGTAACCGCTGCAGCGGCTGCATTCACGGAATCCATGATCTGTTCCAGGGTCATGTCGGCCGTGAGGTTCACGGCTGCGCTCAGCGTCCCCTCGGTGATCGTCAGGGTCTCGGCAGTTCCCAGCGTCCCGATGACTTCACTGTCTGATGTCGATGATGCCTGGGTCGCCGGGCTCGTCACGTAAACCGAGTATGAGGATACGTCGGCCGCGGCTGCCGATGTATGCGAAACGTAGGTGAGGGACCCTGATACGGGTGTGCCGGAGCTCGTGAACAGCGCCCTGACGTCGCTGAAATTGTCTTCCAGGAAACCCGAGAGCACGTCGCTGTCTACCGAGAGCTGTCCCTCGTTGTCCATGGTGATGCCGATCTGGCCGAGAATGGAAAAGCTTGCGTCCGCACCCGCGATCTGCTGGATGATTGCCGTCGTCAGGTCACCCTGGATGGACGTCAGCGTCCCGTCCCCGAAGAGCACGCCGCCGGTGGTCTGGGTTTCCGTGTCATAGCTCTGCTGTTCATGGATGAAAGAGGCCACCTCGTTGTACTTGTCAACGAGGTCGCTGATTTTCGTTACGATGGAGTCCGTGTTTCTCGCCACGTTGAGGGTGACCGTGGTGTCCTCGTCCGCGGCGAGCAGGTTGAGGGTCACCCCGGAGATCACGTCGTCCACGGTGTTGCTCGACCTGGTTATTGCGACGCCCTCGATCTCCAGCGAGGCGTCCGCGCCGCTGACGGTCGTGCCGGTGGTGCCGAACGTGCCGAAATCCAGCGTGCTTTTTTCGGGGGTCAGGACGACCCGGATATTGCTCGCTCCGGTTGCCGAACCGTCGGTGACCTGGATCGTACCGTCGCCGGTGAGCGAGGCGGTCACCGTGGAAGTCCCGGCGTAGGCGGTTTCAATCGCATCGAGCAGGTCCTGGACGGTGGTCGTTTCCGTTATCGTGAAAGTGCTGTTAACGGCGGCGTTCGCCGCGTCATTTCCCGTCAGGGCGATCGTATCGCCCGTTTCCCAATCGCTGTAGCCGTCAATGTCCTTGAGGAGCGTTGCCCCGGTCGCGGTCGAACCGCCGGACTTCAATTCCGCGTTGCTCCTCACGCCGGTCTGCGACAACCCCAGATCGCCGAGGACATCGGAAGCTGAAGCATTGGCAAAGGTGATCCCCTCCGAACCCGTCTCCTCGGATGTAATAATAAGCCTGATATCGTCCGAACCGAAACTGAGAATGGTTGCGGTCACCCCCGAGGGATGGGACCCGGAGTTGGAACTGTTTATCTTGTCCCGGACGTCGATCAGGTCGTCCGTGGACTCGATATTTACCAGGCGGCCGTTTATCAGGATGCCGCCGCCAAGGCCCAGCGCCTCGGTCGAGCTGGAAAAAGACGCCGATGAGACCTTCTCGGCCCGGGCAATGGAATTGATCTTTATATTGTACGAGCCGGGCTCCGCCGTTGTGGAAGCTGCTGCGGAGAGCAGATTGGAAGCCGCGGCCGTGCTGTTGTCGGAAGTCATGCTGGTCGAAAAGAGCTGAAAGCTTTCCGGGTCTTTCAAGGCGGAAACGGAGCTTTTCAAGGCTGTCAGCTTTATGTTGAAGCTCTGCCAGGCGGCCACCTTGGTCTGGGCGGCGGTCTTTTTCGCCTCGACCAGATCGACCCGTTTGTGTTCGATCTGGTCGAGGCTTTCAATCATGGATGCCCAGTCGAAACCGCTTATAACTCCGCTGATGGAACTTGTGCTGGTGGTCATCTTTTAAAATGCCTCGAGTTCTTTCATGGGGTCGGTGCCCCCGCAAACAGCGGGGGCACCTTGGTCAATCCGTGGTTTATTGGAACAGTGAAAGAACGAGCTGCGGCGAGGAGTTGGCCTGCGCGAGCATCGCGGTGCCGGCCTGGACCAGGACCTGGTTCTTGGTGAAGGTCGTCATTTCCGCAGCCATGTCGACATCCTTGATGACCGATTCGGCAGCCGTGGTGTTCTCTATCGTGGTCGCGAGCGTCGCGGCCGCGGAGTTCAGCCGGTTCTGGGCGGCGCCGATACCGCCCCTCTGGTTGTTGAGATAGCTGATTGCGTCATTAACGGTTTTCAGCATTGTCTGTGCCGACGTTGCAGTGGTGAGGTCGATACCTGCTCCAAATCCCAGATCCGTAGCCGTAACGCTGCCCAGGGTGATGCCAATCCTGTCATCCGAGGTATTGTTGTTGCCCACCTGGAATTGGGCGGCAGTGGCGTCGGTAGCCAGGATGGTGCCGTCAGAGAGGCTGGAGAGGTCCGAGGTGAAAGTGATTGTCAGCCCCAGGGCATCGAAGGAAACCTGTTTCGTGCTGCCGGCCGCCGGAGCTGCAATATCATAAATTTTCTGTTCAACCCGTCCTGAGCCGAGCGTCGCGGATATTGTCATGTCGATAATCCCGGCCCCGGAAGATACGGAAGCAACGGTATAGGTTACGTTCTTCTCAAGGCCGCTGACTGTTCCCCTGCCCTCTGCCGCTGTAAACGTGCTGCCTGCGGATACATTGACGCCGAAGGTGCCGTTGAGGAGCTTCGTGCCGGCATACTCGGCGGAGTTTGCGATCCGGTTGATTTCGGAGTAGATCTGGTCGGCTTCGGAGTCTATCTTCGAGAGGTTCGAGCTCGCGTTGGCCGAGGCCGCCTGGGTCGACAGTTCTTTCAAACGGACCAGCATGTCTGAAATCTGCGACATGGCGCCTTCCGCGACCTGCAGCAGGGAGTTCGCTTCCGATACGTTCCTGCTGGCCATGCTGTAGCTGGCGATGTCGGCGCGCATCTGCTCGGTGATCGCGAGGCCCGCGGCATCATCAGCCGCCCTGTTGATACGGAAACCGGAAGAGAGCCTTTCAAGGGATTTTGACATGTTGGTGTCGCTGAGGGCGAGGTTCTTGTGGGCGTTCAACGCCGTGACATTGTTTTGAATTCTTAAACTCATAATATCCTCCTTGATTTTTGTTTATCAGGCATCCTTGCCTTTTTTTGGTTGGAAAAATAAACCGCATTTGGGATTGTTTGGTTGCGGCGCTCGACCCATCACCTCCTTTGCATGTAATAGATCGGCATCGTAAAAAAAAACTTGAATGGCGGCTTGAGGGCGAGAAAATCAAAGATGATTGGTATCAGGGATTACTTTGCTGAATAAGCTATTAATTCCAGGCGTTTAAGCGTATGCTCCTTTTCCTTGGCCAATGCTCCGGATTTCATTTCCATTAGCATCTGT
>JBDKTK010000108.1:0-12663 GCA_039680225.1 Syntrophaceae bacterium | reverse complement strand
AATAACAACTATCATGATTCAACTGAGGCAGGGTCAAATGGCCCTGCCTTTTTTTGCTCCTTAATCTAGAAACTGCAATAAAGCTGATTTGGTCAAGTTTGCTCAATATGAGCCTGGGCCGTTTTAATCGCAAGGGCCTTATCCCTGGTAAAAATCCACCATTGCGGTTTTGAGGTGTGCGGGCCGTTATCCCTGTCGCGGCCCCGGCTGTAATACCAGCGGCCGAATCGTTCGACCGTGGCAAAAGGATGATTGCCGGCGCAGAGGATGCTGCAGACCCTTATCTCCTTGAAATAGATTGTCTCGTCAGGCGTGTCGCTGTTTTCCAGGTATTCAGGCAATACGATGTGAGACACATCAACGCCTTCAGCTTCCTTTTCATCCAGCCATCTTGAAATATTCATTACAGATTTCTCCCTCGTCACATCCGCAGCTCCCGGAAAGACCTATATCATTAAACAATAATGAGGCGTTAATCTTTTCAGGCAAGGGGCGACATATTGTGCCCCTTGCCTGAAATCCGGACAGCTTATTCCTGCTCGTCGGCCGGGGCCGCCTTTTCCTGGCCGGCCTTCTTCGACTTAGCAGATTTTTTGGACTTCTTGCTCTTCTTGGACTTTTTAGTCTTCTTGGACTTCTTTTCGGATTTGACGTCCTGCTTTTCTGAAACTCCCGGCTTTTCCGTATCCGAAGGCGCCGGGGCTGCCTGGGCGAAACAAAGGCCTGAAAGCGAAATTGTGAATAGGATGGAGATAATCAGGGATAATACTTTCTTCATCATTTCACCTCCTCTCTTTCTGATGGAGGTTACACGAGAATTGAATTTTATTTTATTAGCCAGTCTCTGAAAAACAGATTCGAAAAACCCTTTAATTTAACCCTGGCGGATCTGAAAACTGGTGATCTTCGGTTTTGGATGCGTCTCCGGTTTTTACCTCATGAGAGCAGCGGGAACAGGACCACCCATAGCATATCCACCGAGTGCCGGATACATCCGGCGCTTTCCATCCCCCGGGATAATCCGCCTCAGCAAAAATGCTTGACAACTCAACTCCAGTCACATAAATTGTCGACAATCGACAGTATACAATCCCTGTTGAACACGCTCGCTAAAATCGATGGAGAGTTTTTTGCCGGCGGCGATGAAACTGGTTAATAAAGGAATCAAAGGAGAATAATTATGCTTTCGGACAGTGTTGGACCGGTAGTGGGGAAAAATACTGCTGTTCCCGGGATCAGTGCAGCCAAAGGTTCCCCCGCTGTTCTACCGCAGGCGGCGGATCGCGGAAATCAACGAGAGGGGGTCATGTCAGAAACAGGAAATTTCAGTGAAATTGCCAGGGTCATTGCAGCCCAGAGGGTTTTTTTCATGACGCATGCCACGAAAGACGTGGATTTCCGGATTGAAAGCCTGCTGAAATTGAAAAAAGCGATTTCCAGACATTCAAAGCAATTATGCGATGCTTTGAAAAAAGACCTGAACAAGAACGCTTTTGAAGCCCTTTCGACGGAAACCGGCTGGGCGCACAGGGAAATCGGGGCCGCTGTAAAGAATATCAGGAAATGGGCCAGGCCGACCAGGATCAGGACGGATCTGTTCAATTTCCCCGGACGGAGTTTCGTTTATCATGAGCCCCTTGGCGTTTCTTTGATTATATCCCCCTGGAATTATCCCTTCAATCTCCTTATCAGCCCCCTGATTTCCTGTATTGCCGCCGGCAACTGCGCAGTTTTGAAGCCGGCAAACTACTCAACGCATACCTCCGAGGCGATTCGGGAGATGATAACGGAAGCCTTCGACGAAAACTATATCAGCATCTTCAAGGGAGGCCGGGACGTGATCCAGGAATTATTGACTCATCGCTTCGACATGATTTTTTTTACCGGCAGTCCGTCTCTCGGCAAGATAGTCATGGAAAAGGCGTCGCGGAACCTGACACCCGTCGTACTGGAACTCGGGGGCAAGAACCCCTGCATCGTGGAAAACGATGCCGATGTAAAAATCGCCGCCAAACGGCTCTGTTATGGGAAATTTCTCAACGCGTCACAGTCGTGCATAGCCCCCGATTATGTTCTGGTGAATAAAAGCATCAAGGCGGAATTGATCGAGAATATAAAAAGCTGCATTAAATCGTTCTTTGGCGAGTTCCCTCAGAGCAGTCCGGATTTCGGCCGCATCATCAATGATGCCCAGTTTGAGAGGGTCGCCGCCCTGATGAAGTGCGGCAATGTTGTTTTCGGCGGCGGGACCGACCGGAAAGACAGATACATTGCCCCCACCATCCTCGACAATGTAAAGCCCGCCGACCCGGTCATGCAGGAGGAAATATTCGGCCCGATCCTCCCGATCATGGAATACGGGAATTTGGATGAAGCGATCGCGTATGTCAATTCGAAGGAAAAGCCCCTGGCCCTGTATTTCTTTTCATCCAGCAGGACAAAACAGGATAAGATTTTGAAGCTGACTTCATCGGGGGGCGGCTGCATCAATGATACTTTTGTCCATATCGCCAACCTCCATGCTCCTTTCGGAGGGGTGGGATACAGCGGAATGGGGTCGTATCACGGCATACACGGGTTCAATGCCTTCAGCCACCACCGTTCCATTCTCGTCAAACCCACCTGGATAGATATACCGGCCAGGTATGCACCGTACCAGGACTGGAAGGTCAGCCTGGTGGAAATGATATTCAGATAATTGAATCGGGAAGGGTTCAAGCCCGCTCTGGAAATATCATTTGGAATCTTGAATTTTCTTGAGGTATTGCAGGACCTGCGCCCTCTCCTCCTCAAGATATTGGAGCAGCATCTTCCCTGTGAGCTTGAACTTTCCTTCTTTAAAGCAGGCGGCTGCGTCCCGAAATGCGGCGGCAAGCTCGGGAAGGTTTTTCACGTGGCGCAGGACGGCATATTCGATCCGCATCTTGCTCGGCCACAGGCCGCGCAGGACCTTCTCCAACAGCGGGTTGTCCGCGGCCCTCAAAAATACGCAGGCGTACTCAAAAATGTTCTTTTGAAACTCCTCAACATTGGAAGAAGCGGCGTTTTTTTCCAGCTTCGCCAGGACATCCTGCAGCTCATCGAAGTCTTCGCGACGGAAGTTTTTGGAAGCCTTGCGGTTGATCAGAGAATAAAGCGGGCCCAGAATATCGTAAAGCGCGTTGACGTGGTGCTCCGAAAATTCGGTGACAAAAGTGCCCCTCCGGGGGACCAGGTCGACAAGGTACCACTGGTTCAGGATGTAGAAAGCCTCCCGCACGGGGCTGCGGCTGACGCCGAGTTCGCCGGACAGCTTTTCCTCCAGGAGCTTTTCGCCCGGCTTCAGTTCAAGGTGGATGATTCTGTCGGCCAGGTGCCGGGCAATCTGCACGGGAAGCTGTTTCGTATCCTGAAAAGCCATTTTTATAATCCTTCCAAGTAATTGTTCAGGTGCGCAAATATACATTATTTAGTGCATGAAAAAAACACTGAAAATTCCTGAGGGCATGGAGAGGATATGAATTTTTAAGTCTATTAAATTAGAGGTAAGGATATCGCAGAAATTTCCCGCAAGGAATAAATCGAAAACGGCCTGAAAAAGAATGCAGCACTGGTCAAGTGCTGCATTCTTTAGAACTGAATTGCTACAGGCCTAAGCCGTCTTTTTTCTCAGAGGGACCAAACCCAAAAGGCCCAATCCGAGGAGCAACAGGGTTGCCGGCTCCGGGACGGTATCAAGGTTATGGGTAAAGATGCTGTAGTTGTCCCAATTAGACAGATTGCTCCCGTTAAAACTGCCGTTGAGGCCGCCGTTGTAAGTGATCGTTGCCCAGTCAACCAGGGTTGTATCCAGGTATACGTAGACATCGAAAACAAAAGGCGCGTCAGCGTAAGATTCCGAGAAATGCATGTTCCACAGTAACTCCACCCTGTTGACACCCCATGCCTCAACGCTTTGCCCGGAAACGAATGCACCGGTCCAGCCGGCAACAGGCGTAGCCTGGTCAAATTCCAAAAAATTATCGATACCGGGAGAGATAAAAACCGGGTCGCTGGATTCCGAATAGATGGAATTGAATTCACCTACGCCCCATTCGGCAACCGCCAGGCTGCTTGCTCCTGAAATTCTTGGAACGGCAGCAACAAAACAAATGGCAAGCAACACAATTAACAAACGTGAAGACTTCATCGTGCCCCCCTTCTAATTGTTGGAACAGGATTTAAATGCTTCAATTATTACAGCAATTATAGTGCCATTTCTGTAACATTCTGAAATGATACATAATATTGTTTTTGTGCTATCAATTCCGCATGGATGATTGTAAACAAAACCGAATCCGGCCATAGCCATATTTGTGCGGACATTGTAGAACAATCAGTAATTACAGCTAATTACACAGAATAGCGTACTTTGTAAAGAAAGCCGACACGATCAAGAGGTTGGCCGACGGGGCCTGGAGGTCATGTCGGCCGGTTCCGCGGCGGTGACTAACCGGGAATCGGATTGAAGTGAAGTCAGGACCGCCTGCTATAAATAGTCGGCCCGCGGCGGTGAAAAGAAATCCAACACTTCACCCGGTTCGATTATCTCAATCCTGTGCTCCACATTTTTCGGGATAGAGTATGTGTCCCCGGGCTCCAATACCTGGTCCCAACTTTCAAACTGGATTCTATATCTCCCGGAGATCACATATCCGCTTTGCTCGTTCGGGTGCCTGTGGAAAGGGACATTGTCTTCTTTCTTGTACAGCATCTTGGTGATCATAGTATCCGGACCGTGGGCGAGGACCACGAAATCCACGCCCAGAAATTTTCTTCTCTTTGCTTCCGCGGCAGTCACTATCATTCCTGACCTCCTTTTCAATCCATTAAAATTCATCTTTTCGTTTTCCCACAGGGCAGACCTCATCACATTTGATGCAAAAAGGCGGATATCCCGTTCTGGCCTCGGGGCATCGGGATGGAGTCATCATTATTGCGGTGAATATGTCAAGATTTTTTCTCGAAAGGTTCGGAGAAATATAAAACGACACTCGCCGGGGCCAGGAACTGCGACGGAATTACATCGGTTGCAATGACCGGTTTGCCCGCCCCGGATAAGGTCCGATCTCTTTTAACGCCGCCGATCACCGGATGGCCGCCTCGGGAACATGAGCCTCATGTATCCGGAACCATACACGAACCTGAAAAGCGTTTCCGCGTAGAGGTCGCGCATGTCACGATACAGGTTGAAGCTGTCCTCGACTATTTTTGAAAACTCTCTCTCCATGCGGAGATAAGGATTTTCCTCCCTGACCGGCTTGCGGTATTGGACCGCGAAGGGGGCGGCCAGTGCGGCGGGCCACAAAAACGGGTTTAAAGATGAAAGGAGATAATACTGCGTCCTCGAAGGATGAAGGAGCTTGGCCATGATAGAGATGAGCCCGTGCGCAAACATCCTGATCCAAGGCCGGAAAAGCGCCCTGTATAAGTATCTGTTGAACCTGGAGAGTTCATAAACGCGCCGGAAATCTCCAAACTCTTCGCCATATCTGTCCGTCTCAATTCCACCTATGCATTCCAGCATTTCGGCAATCGTCCGCCTTTCAAACCGGGAATTGAAAAGAGTTTCGCCGTGTTCTCCCTGACTTTCAGTTATTACCATTTCGTAAAGGCCGGCCGGCAGACTTTTCATGACTTCCAGATTGCCGATTATTTCCCTGTGTTCTTTCCCGGCGATCATGCCCGAGACGAAAATTCCCAAATGGCCGATATTTTCGTGGACAAGATAGATTATGATTTTGCCGAGTTCCCGGATTTCCCGGTCTGATTCATAGACCTGAGGGATCCAGTCGAGCGCCTGCTGGGGAGGGGTGATGTTGTCGCCCCGGGAACAGAATACGACAATGGGATGATTTATATTCTTGAGATTGATGGATGCCCCGGCCCTCAACTCCAGCCGGTCGTTTTCCAGCTTATTGCCGATAAAGAGGTTGTCCACTATGAAGTGGATTTCCTCGGCGGCCATCAGGAAAAACCCTCCCCACCACTTCTCGAATCCCAGGTAGCGGTCCTGCTCCGTGTCGATGCGGGAATAAAGGTTGTACTGCTTTTTCCAGAAGGTATTGGCCGGGTTCAGGAGCTCGAAATTCTGCACAAGATATGCGCCGTCGAATTCTCCGCTGCCGATATCGCTCAAGTAATCCGTCAGCCAGACTCCGCCGCAAAGCCCGCCGAAATACCGCATGGGATTTACGCCCTCCAATCCCGACCAGTAGGAGAGCGGCGCTCCGTTCATCACCAGTATCCCGAGCAGCTCAGGACGCTCCGCGCACATGAGCGCCGAGGCCCATCCCGCCTGGCAGTTTCCCAGGACCGCCGGCCGGCCGCTGTCCGGATGTCGCCGGATAACTTCCTCAATAAAAATTGCCTCGGCGGACAGGACGTCGGCAATAGTCTGCCCGGGTTCGGGATGGATGAAAAACAGGACGAAATAGACAGGATGACCTTTGTCCAGCGCGACTCCGATTTCGGAATTCATCTTGGAGCCGCCGATCCCCGGCCCATGCCCGGCCCGCGGGTCAATTATCACAATGGGCCTTTTCGGCGCTTCAGATATCTCCTCCGGGTTCCTGGGGATCTCTCTCCTGTCCAGGATTCTCGCGAGGGCAAAACTGACCGGCCGTTCAAGCTGACGGCCGTCCATGATGATTTCATACCCAAAAGCCAGCACCGGGGGCTGCCCGGCCCGGAAATGTTCCAGAAAATTATCGCCGCGCTTGCGCATGGTGTTCCAGAAAAGAATTGACCTTTGGAGCGAATCGACGAAGTAATCCCAGGTGTCCTGTGCAATCATAGATGCCCTTCCCTTTCCATGGTGAATCGTGACGCCGAGGTGTTATGTGGCCGGAAGGGTGATTGCTGATCAGCTAAAAGATCAGCGGAAGCACAGAGGAGGATTCTAACTCAGTACCACGAAGCATACTCGCAATCAGAAGCGGAAGGTTTGTACAGGATTTTTCAGGAATGTGCAATAAAAAAATTGCGCAAATGCAATACTGGTAAGGAATAGAGAGAAATTAAACTTTTTTGTCGGCCTGATACGGGGCCTGTAAAGCTGTTAACCAGGGCGGATATGAATGAAAAAAAGTGGCAGGATTATTAAAACCCCTGCCACTCTCCTTCAGGTTCCCTGATTTTTAATATCGACAGCGCCGCCTTAACGACTTACTTCCTCATCGATCTCTCGAAAGCGGCGTCTGACTTCTTCGTCCTTTCCTCTGCCGCCTTCGCCCTTTCTTCGGCCAGTTTAGCCCTTTCCTCCGCCAGTTTCGCAGCATTTTCAGCGCGTGCTGCGGCCTCGGCTGCCTTCGTTGCGGCATCATTCGCTTCCGCCTTTGTCGCAGTCGCCGCCGCCTTGGCTTCCTGTGCCTCCCGCAGTGCCTGATCGGCTTTCGCATCGATCTGCTTTTCCTGCGCCTGCACTTTCTCGAGGTCGCGCGTTGTCGCACAACCCACAAAAGCAACAGAGAGAACAAGCAATATTGAAATCACCCAAAGACCCTTCTTCATCTCCAATCACCTCCTTTCTTTATCCATTTGAATATTGAGCTTTTAAATCAGTTTTAAAAGATGACTCTATTTCTTCCCGTCAGGCCCGATCAAAATGCCTTCTATTTCCAAGTCGATTTTCAGGCGTTTGGCGGCATCCCTGGCCTCGCTGTAATCTTTAAAAGGGCCGGCGATCACCCGATAGTTATCGCCCTTTGATATTACCCTTGCCGGGATCGGCGGGCCCTGGTGGTTGATGATTGCGGCGAGCCTCACAGCATCAGTTTCGTTGCGCAAGTCGGCAGCCAGGACATACCAGGCCTCCATTACGAGTTCCGGTATTTCCGGTTTGCCGTACAATTTTTCCGGGTGCCTGACTTCCACCGTTTCTTCAGACCTTTTTCCGTTTCCTTCAACGAGCTCGAATATGGGAACGGGAATACCCCGGGCCTGGGCCAGGGCCTCCTTCACTTTTCCCCAATCGAGCGGACGCGCCGTTCTCTTTTCAATATTTTTCAATTTTGCATACGCTTTCTCCAGCTCAACAGGATCAGATTTTTCCAAAGGCGTATGGACTTCCATGTAAACCAATTCGCCGCTCCGGCCGATGAGATATGGCTGGTAAACGATGTTTACAGGCGTATTTACAGGCGTGTTCGCGTAAAGCCTCTTTATGTCTTCCGGAAACAGTCTTAAGCAGCCGTTTGTCGCCCTCAGGCCGATGCTGGACGGTTTGTTCGTGCCGTGGATCAAATAACTCGACTTGTTCAGATACAGCGCGTATTCCCCCAGGGGGTTTTCAGGCCCCGGCGGGACTTTAGAAGGCAGGGGGTCTCCTTTCTTCCGATGGTCCTCTGAAATTGAGGCGGGCACATGCCAAACCGGCCGCATCACTTTGCGCTTCACATAGGTTGGACCCATGGGCGTGGGCCGCTCCGTGGAACCGACGCCGACCGGGTAAGTTGAAACGACCAGGGACCTGCCGTCCCTCTTATATTGAAAGAGCCTCATGGCGGCGAGGTTGATCACAATCCCTTTTCTTGGCCCGTCCGGCAGGATGAACCGCAGCGGCAATATGATGCGCTCTCCGGCCCCGGGCACCCATATATCCACTCCCGGATTTGCTGAACTGATTTCATTGATCCCCAGGCTGAAGTGCCTTGCGATATCCGGCAGCGTATCCCCTTTATGGAGCCGGACTACCGCCAACCGGCCGATTACGTCGTCTTCACTTGAAACCGGAAAATAGTTTCGTTCGATCTTTTCTTCCGGATGGCCGGCAAACGGCCATGATTCCACCTGAAGGTTTCTCATCAACGCGCATCCATTGAGAGATAAGATCAATACAGAAAGAGTTACGAGGCGAATGCTGTGGGACAGGAGCGAGAGGCCGGGATTTGGAACATTGATCATATCTTATCTGATGAAAATAATTTAAAAATCGTTTGTGAAGCGCTTGACCTTATCGACGTGCAAGGCCCGGTTCCGCCGAAAGAGCAAATAGCGCTCTGTTTCACCGAACAATGAACTTTTGTCTAAAAGGTTTTTGGATTAATTGAAGTGCGCCCGCTCACAACAGGAGGAGAAAATGGAAGTGAAGCAGAATGAAAACCGGGAGCTTAAACTATACGCGTCCTTCTATGGCCTTATCTCAACAACCGTGCCGTTAGGCGCCAGCTTGTCGATTTCCTCTATCTCTTGATCTGTAACAGCAATACACCCATTCGTCCAGTCACGCCTTGTGTGAAGCTCGCCAATCTGCGAGAAACTGTCCTTAAGGCCGTGGATCATTATGTCTCCGCCCGGAGGAACGCCAAGCTCATTTGCGCGCTTTTTGTCCCTCTCGTTTGGGTAAGAAATGCGCAGGGATATATGATAAATGCTGCCCCGGTTCCGGGAATCGATCATGTAGATCCCCTCCGGGGTTTTGTTGTCACCCTGCCTTTCTTTCGGGCCAACGGGGTTTTGCCCCAATGCTATCCTGTACGTCTTGAGCGCCTTTCCCTTTGAGAGCAGCGTCATGCGACGTTCTTTCTTTTCTATCAAAATCTTGTCTGCGTGTCCATGCTGGATTGAAAATATTTTTAATTCCAGGGCTGCGATTTTTTTCTGATGCGCTGCAATCTCGTTCCGTTTGTTTGAGATGTCTTGCTTGAGCAACTCAATCTCGTTTTGTTTGGTAATGATCTCGCCACCTTTGCCCCTGGCCTGCCGCTCGAGGACCTCGATTCTCGCCTGCTGCGCTTGAATCATCTTATCCCTGGCCAGGACGTTATTGATTTGAGAAATCATCACTTCGCTGTTCTGCCTGTACCCGCTGTCCGGGTATTCCTTTATAAGCTTCTGAAAAAACTCCAGGGATTTCCGATAGTCTCTTTGCTCGTTCCCGGCATACGCATGGATAATGCCCGTCTCGAAAAGGGCCCTGTCCGCCGCCGCCGGATATTTTTCAATGATTTGCCCATATTTGCCCAGAGAAGCCTTGTAGTTCCCCTGGTGAAAGAAGTTATCAGCCTCAGCGAAGCTTGACTTGGCCAGGTAACCTTCATACAAACCGCCGCACCCGCATACCAGGACCGGCGCTATTATGATGGCAGCAATGAGAAAAAAAAGATGCCCGCCTGCCCTGCCCTGCTCTTTACTCATATAATCCTTTCTTCGGGTCATTGATCTGTTCCGGCAAACCGCAGGACCTGTAAGGTTCTTGCCTTAACCTTTGTACCTGTGAAATGCGGAATTGTAAAATGGAATTCTATAAGGTTTATTTTTGGTCTGATTCCGGGGATTTCCCGGGACTGAGGATAGAAAAAGGGCTGGGGTTTTCAGCCCAGCCCTTTTATGCTTATTTGCCCGGCCGCATGCGCGGGTTTCCCCCTGCCGCCGTTACCGCCGGGGCGTCGTCAGCTTGTAATCGTGACGGGGGTTGTCGGGGTCGTTATTCGGGAGGTATGACGTGTCATTGGAATAGATGTACTCGCCGCTCGAATTGACCCAGCGGTGCTTCCAGTCGCTCGTGTCCCGCTCCATCTTGCCCGTGTAGGGGTTCCTGTAATCGTCCTGCCCGGTGAGGGTCAGGTACTGGTCCGTCTGGATTCGCTGCTGCGTCCGCGTCCGGTGCGCAGCGATCTCCCGGTCGATCCTGGCAATGTCCTCCACGAGCTTGCGGGAAATCTCCGCCCGCTGGCCCTGTCCCCTCAATTCGCCCGCCACCCACTGCGAATCAAGCTTGACCGAATTGGAGATGATATCAAGGACCGGCTTCCAGCCGTCGGCCTGTTCGACGGGGGCGCGCATCGATGTCGTGAGGTCGTTGTACCAGACCGCCATGGAGGCGCGGGCATCGACAAGCAGGGTGTAGAAAAGCTCCTTGAAGCGCCGGCCGTTCTCCGTGTATTCCACGATAATGAAGCCCGCATAATAGCCTGGGGGATTTATCCCGACCTGCGCGAGCGACCGGTTCAGCGGTTCCGAGAGGCGGCGCACGAGGTTCGCCAGCTGGGGAAGGGATTCCTTGCCGACGACTTTGACGCCGGCGGCGCCGGGGCGGGCCTGCTGGAAAAGCCATGTCAGGTAACCTTCCACAGAAGGCATGCGGGTCACGATCGAGCCGTTATAATTCGCGCCCGGCCCGTGGGTGAAGGGGATCATGGGGCCGTCTGCATAATTTATCTTGGGGAAGCGCCGGAGCATCACCGTCCCCGCCGGGTCGCTCTTGACGCTGATGTCGCACTTGGCCTCGATCGAATTCATCGTCCCGCCCACCCGGTTGGGATCGACGCGGAAGATGCCGCCTTCGACGAGCCACCCCTTCGGGACAAGCATCGTGAAGGCGTGCTCCCTGGGTTCTGCCACCTTTTGAAAGGCAATCGTCTTGGGAACGGCCCGGGGGGCGGCGCTCTGCGATTTTTTCGCACCTTTGGCCGGGGCGGCGGCGACATCGGCAGTGTAGGTCCCAGCGGCCAGGAACGCGGCCGTGAGTAAGGCAAGACAGAATCGGCTGCAGTGCATGTGTTTCGGCCTCCTCAAGGAAATCAGGTTCTGTGGGTGAATGCTTTAAGAGACGCGCCTTGCGGGTTGACAAATGCTCTGCCTATCTTACCAGTAGCTGCCGCCCGCTCGCGCCCCTTTCCTGCAACGGGACGCTATCTCCTCCCGTGGTATTTTTTTGCGCGACAGTATACGGAGACCGATGCTTCCGGTCAATTTAATTATGGGCGCTGTAGAGGGCCTTTTTATTCACCGTGACCCGGCCTTCAGGCTGCCGGGACGTCGTGAGTTTGTATCATGGCGGGGTTATTGTGATCGTGCGATATAAATCCGCACTCAACGAAAAAGGGCCGGGCAAATGCTGCGACGGCCCTTTTTATCCTTAACAACTAATGGCGCGCTTCCCATCCCCGGCGGATGGTATTTTGATACCTGGTCCATGTACCCGGATGGTCTTTGTCCCAATCTTTCCTGAGGTCCTCCTCTACATCCGGCCAGTCCTTTCCTTCGAACCGCTTCTCCAGCGATTTATTAAGGGAGTAGTTGTACGCCGACCAGTAGTCATCGAACCGGGTTTCCATCTCGGCTTCCGGCACGGAAACCGCCTGGGGCTCCACGGCAATTCCATGAACGTACACAAGCTCTCCACCCAGCCATCCGGAAATTGCCAGGCCCAAGACGCCAACTATGGAAAGGACAATATAGACATTACCGGCTGTGCGGAGCCAGAGGTTTATGGCGAATAAGACAACAAGGCTCAGGTTCAAAGCCATATGGTAGGTGGCCACTCGCTTCGGGCGGCCCGACAGTGAAAGGAAATCAATAAAGCCGGGAACCGCGGCGAGCAAGGCCCCGACAATTCCGCCGGCCATCGTCCGGTACGCGACATCCTGCCAGACAGGGCCGCCTCCCGCGTAAAAAATTATGTCTGAAACCAGGGAAAATACCCAAAGCGCGATGGGAAATGTGACGAGCATTGGGTGAAAAGGGTGTTTCGCGATACTGGCGGGACTGGACATAATAATCCCTCCTTTTATTTTTTCCTTAATTTTCCTTTGATTCCGGGCACATCTCCATCGGGCGCAATCTGATTTATTGATTCCAAAACGCTTATCGTAATGAAGCGGCCGGATAATCGTGATCATTTTGAGCAGGGTTAAATAGTCA
>JBDKTK010000107.1:0-2870 GCA_039680225.1 Syntrophaceae bacterium | reverse complement strand
TTTAGAATTCTTGAGTTTACACGTACTCTCTCATATTGGGTCTGGATTTTAATAATAACCTAACACATACATGAGGCAGACCATCATCTGCCGCGGGCTTTGGAATATCGCTGGTACCGGACATTGCAAAAAGTCATGCCCTTCCGGAGGTGGTATTCCGTCCCCTGCAGACAAAACTGGAACGAGACTGGTCAATAGCCTGGCGCAAGGATAACAAGTCCCCCCTGTTGGAAAAATTTCTCGCCTTGCTCAGGGAGGATATGAAGAAATATGCCAAATGATTCACCCGGATAGTCCGGAAATATTTTTGAATTCAGAATAGAAAACGAAATAGACCTTGAACTCACTGAGTTCTTTTCAAACATCCGCTTTTTTCCAAGCCCTTTGATGCGATGCGGGCAATTCTAAATCCTTTATACGGATGCGGCCTTGAAAGAATCAGGACGTCCGCAGTGAGAAAAACGGCTGTCAGGACTATAGCCGCCAGGATTCAATGAACTTTCTTTTGAGGAGCGACTATAGAAAAGGTCCCCGGGTATGTCAAGGACCCCGGCCCCAAGGATGGTTCCCGCCAAAAAGTGACTAGCGACTAATTGTTATATTAAATCATTAATTTAGGGAATATACAAAGGCGCCTGCCTGGAGTATCTTCCATCCCGTCAGAGCAAAGAGTTTGAATAGATCACTTACTCATGCTGCATCACACAAAGCTTCTCTCTCAGAAGGCCTCCGGGAGCCTCGGCGCAAGCGGAATCCCGGAATCTTTCTTCGGCAGTACGTAGCAGTCCCCTTCCGTCATACGGGGGACAGCCATACCTCCCTCTGAAGATAGCGCGGACAGTTTGCCAGCTGTCCGCGTTATCCTCAGAATATAATCCATCGCCCGATCAAAGCCTGACCCTAGGATAGAAATGATGCACCCGAAAAAAGAAACGGCCATTCGCCTGCGGCCCCATCACCTTATCTGCAACACATACCTGCCCTTGAACGGCCCGGAGCGCGGCGAAGCGTTTGACAGGACGATGCGGTATGTTAGGGAAGTCATGACATCTCATGAAGATTCAATTGTCGAAGTCATCGAAGGGGTCGATTATCTTTGCGCGACCTGCCCCGACTGCAAAGGCTCCCGGTGCGAAAGCCCCCAGGGGAATGAGGATGCAGTCAGGAAATGGGATTTGCGCATCCTGAAGTCCCTGGACCTGTCCTATGGCGAGAAAAAGCCCTCCGGAGAGATCCGCTCCCTGATCGAGCTGAATGCTCCTTTCGAATTCTGCCGCAACCGCTGCCCCTGGAAAGCAGTCTGCAATATTTTCAAAAAATAAAGCCCGCTCCTGACTTTGATGAGTCCTTAAGGCTTTACCGGCCTTGAATTACGGATTTTTCGGAAGCTTTGATTTTTTTGCGCTTCGCCCGGCAGCAAACAGGCAGGGATGAAAAAGGGGGCAAAAGAATCTCCTGTTCAGCTTTGCCCCCTCAAAGATTATGTTATGCTCGGAATCAGTTCTCCGATAAAAACTTCGAAACAATTTTATTGAACTCGGGAGTTTTTTCCAGGTTCGCGAAATGCCCGCAGTTGTCGAATAAATGCAGTTTTGAGCCCGGGATCTCCTTGTTGGCGAGCAACGCATCCTTAACGGGCAGGCTCCTGTCCTGCTTCCCCCAGATTATCAGGGTCGGGCACTTGATCAAGGACAGCTTGTCCGTGATGCCTTTGATGATATCCTCGTTTATTCCCCGGAGACTGCAGGAATTGATAAGCACACTTGAAAATGCCTCGATCGCGCCGGGAAGGGAAAATATCTTGTAGTAGAAATCTATCATCTCATCGGTCATCGCCTTGGGATCGTGGACAAGCGTCCTCATATATACGGCAATGGCCCGCCTGTATTTCAGGAAAGACAGTTTGCTCAACAGGGGGATGGAGGTAAGCCGGAGCGGCAGGGCAAGCTCCCGGCCAAGGCCGGCGCTGTCTTCCAGGATGAGCTTATCCATCCTGTCCGGATAATCAATCGCGTACTTGAGCGCTATGCCGCCGCCCATCGATACGCCCAGGAGGGACGCCTTGTTTATATTCATCTGCACCAGGAAATCATGCAGAAAATCGGTCAGGAAAGCCATGGTGTAGTTGGCCTTCGGCTTGTCGCTGTATCCGAAGCCCACCAGATCGGGAGCATAGACCTTGCATGTTTTCGCCAGTTCCGGGATATTAGGCTCGAATACCTCGATGGATGTGCCAAGTCCATGGATAAGGATCAACGGCTCTCCCTCGCCGTATTCCCAGAATCGCGTGTTCACATTTCCGATCTTGATATACTTGTCTTCGAACTTCATTTGTTCCCTCCTGTCGATATTTTTAAGCTGTTATTGAATCTGTTGAACGGGTTACCTCATCAAAATCCTGTGCAGCAGGTTGCGGCGCAGGTCCACTGCATCGACCCTGCACATTTCATGGCAGCAATAGCAGCGGATACAAGCTTTCCGGTCTATGCCGGCATATTTTTTATTTTTGACTTCTGTCATCCTTATGGCTTTGACCGGGCAGGCCTCCGCGCAGGCGCCGCAGCCTATGCATTTGTCCTTTGTTATTTCCGGCCTGGCGGAGAGGGACCCCATTATCAGGGAAGAAAGGACCTTTTGCCCCAACGTCAAATGCCCGAAGCCCCGGCCCTTGCAAATAGTCGAGGGCAGTTTGAAATCGGAAACGGCCAGTTCCGATATTTGCGGCCCGGTTATCCTGACGTCTTCGATCCTGGTGGGATACATGCCCCTCTTTTCAGCCGCAACCAGCAGGGGGTTGGTTTTCCGGTCGATGCCCATTATCTCGCCAGCTACTACGTCCAGCGCCAGTTGGTTCCTTGCGCAAAGCAGCA
>JBDKTK010000106.1:0-7333 GCA_039680225.1 Syntrophaceae bacterium | reverse complement strand
TTTCTGTCAAATACTCAACCACGCTGGGAGGCTTGGGGCCACTTTCGGCATTTTGGGGTGGATTCTGCGGGAACGTCTGACTACTGCTCAGGCATACCACGAGAAAAGTTACGAAAAACACTAATATTTTGTTAAACGTTAGGTACATAGCACCAGGAGAAACTTCCCATCTTAAGTCTTCTTAGAACTTCTTCCCAAAAAATCCTTTCTCATGAACTCTCTATATCTTCAAAAGGTTTTGGACAAAGCAGGTCTAAAACTAAGAGAGGGTTTCAGTCCTCATATAAAACATTTCGGCCTTTCAGACAAGTTTCAAAAAGCGATGCTGCTTCCTTCGTAACAGCATGGTCTTTCGTTTATTCTGTTCACGCCGCTCAAGCACTTCAAGGTAACGGCCGTAATATACATCCGCAGGGGTGACGTTTTTCAGTGACTCGTGATAACGATCGTGGTTGTAATAATCCATCTGCCACTCACGGCTTACCGTCTTACTTGTAACAATATAAACGTTTTAAATTAATCACATTTCATCTTTGAATAGCAATTTATGCCGCTTGAAATATCGCAATGCTTCAAAATTGTCGGATTGATTCTTTCTGGAAGATATGTTCCCGGGATTTTGTTTTTAACTGGAAATCTGAGGTACTATCCCGGAATAATCAAATTTCTGGATTTTGGGTCCAGGAAGTAATCGATACAAGTCCTGACGCCCCATGTCAGGTCAGGTCTGTTCAGGGCAGCTTAATGTATGGTCCATCCTCCGTCGACCAGGAGGATGAGGCCGGTCACCAGGTCGGAGGCTGAAGAGGCCAGGTAAACGACCGCACCGGTCACGTCCGACGGCTTGCCCACTCTTCCCAGGGGGATGTTTTCGTCAACGAACCGCCGGAACTCCTTGTCCCTGAACATCGGCTCGGTGAAAGGCGTTTCGATGAAAGTGGGCGCTACGGCATTGACGTTGATGCCGTGCTCCGCCCATTCCAGGGCGAGCAGCTTCGTGAGCTGGTTGACGCCTCCCTTGCTGGCGCAGTAGGCGGCCCGCTTGGGAATGGCGACGGTGCCGGTCTGCGAGGAGATGTTGATGATCTTGCCGCCCTTCTGCGCGATCATCACTTTACCAACGGCCTGGGCGCAAAAGAAAAGGCCCTTGAGGTTGATATCCATTATCCTGTCCCAGGCCTCTTCCGTCACATCGACTGCGAACTGGGGGATGTTGATCCCGGCATTGTTTACCAGGATATCGATCCGGCCGAAGGCTCCGGCCACCTTGTCAACCAGGCCTTGAATTTCCGTAATTCTCGTAACATCGGCCTTGACGGCCAGCGCCCGTCGGCCCAGTTTTTCGATCGCGTCCCGGACCTTGTCGAGTTCGGCAGGAGTGCGGCTGCACACGGCCACATCCGCCCCGTATTCGGCCAGGGCAAGAGCGATATCACGCCCGATGCCCCTTCCCGCCCCCGTCACGAGGGCCACCTTCCCGGTCAGCTTGAAATCAGGCGCTGCTGTATTCTTCATCGTATCATCCCCCTGAAAATCGATTGCCTATTTGTATTTTCTGCCGAATTTAATTCCGAGTTTTTTCATCCGGCTTCTTAACGTACTCGGATTCATCCCCAGCAAACCGGCCGCTCCGTCAGGCCCCTGGACCTTCCCGCCGGCCTCTCTCAGGGCTTGAGTTATATGTTGAGCGCTGGCTTCATTAAGCGTCATGGACTTTATCCGAAAAGCGCCATCAGACCGGTTGCCCTTGCCCTCCTGACTGGAAAGGACATTAAAATCCAAAGGACCATTCCTGTTTAAAATCATTTCCCGTTCTATTATATTCTCCAATTCCCGGACATTCCCCGGCCAGTCATATCCCGCCAACCGGTTTATCCCGCCGGGAGCAATTTCAGGCAGTGCAGCCAATTTCAACTCCCTGGCCTTTTTGCTGATAAAGTAAAAAACCAGTGCAGGGATATCCTCTTTTCGTTCCCTCAGGGGCGGAATCCTGACGGGAAAAACATTTAATCGAAAGAGCAGGTCTTCCCGGAATTTGCCCGATCTGACCATCTCGTCAAGGTTCCTGTGCGTTGCCGCTATAATTCTTATGTCAACCGGAATCGGCTTTGAACCGCCGACCCGTTCGATTACTTTTTCCTGGATGACCCGCAGCATCCTCACCTGGGCGGGCGAAGGGAGTTCCCCTATCTCGTCGAGGAATATTGTTCCGGCATTGGCGTGCTCAAAACGTCCCCGCTTCTGTTCGACGGCCCCCGTAAACGCCCCTTTTTCATGCCCGAAAAGCTCACTGTCGATGAGATTTTCCGGTATGGCGCCGCTGTTTACCGTGATGAAAGGGCCCTTGTTCCGCGGCGAAAGAGAATGGATGGCGCCCGCGAAAACGCCTTTGCCCACACCGGTCTCCCCCAGGAGCAGCACCGGGCTTTCAAGCGGAGCGACTTTCCGGATCAATTCCATGGCAGGCTTCAGGCCGAAATCGGCGCCGATGATCTCGCCGGAAGAAAGGCTCAGCAATTCCCTGTGAAGATACCTGTTGTCGTCGGATAAAATGTCCTTGAGCCTGATTACCTCCTTATATGTAAGGCTGTTGGCCAGGGCTATGGCAAAGGGCTCATTCAATAACGAGAACAGATATGAGTGCTCCCCTGAATACCTCCCGGCCCCCTCGGCTGTTAAAAGCAGCGATCCGATCCTCCGGTTTTCGATAACAAGCCGCATCACGAGGCCCGATATCGGTTTTATGAATTTCAAAGATGGAATCAGTTTCCCGACCACAGGGTCTGATTCCGGGTTGGCGATTATTCGCACATTGGGGATACCGTGATCGATAAGGACCGCCCTGCCCCTTTCATCGAGGGGCGTCAATACATCAAGGGTTTTGCTTTCCGACTTCGATATTTGAATGATGGTGCGCAAGGACCCCAGGCTTGTGTCATAGAGGTGAAGCGACATCACATCCAGGGGTATGAAATTTTTCAAAAAATCAAATGACCTCTGCAGGGCGGTTTCCAGGTCAAGGCTCCCGCATATTCTGATTGTCATCTGACGAAAGAATTCATTTTCGTTAAAGTTCATCCCGCAACCATTCAAAATGAAAGATTTAGACCATCTACGATATTTCGCGAATTATACATGATCTTCGATATTTCGCAATTATTTCTGCGAATATTCGCACCTGTGTCTGGCTTGGAATTTTAAGTATCTGATATTCCAAATATATTTTATTGGCATGTTCTATGCGTAAAAAAAATGGACGAAAATAAAGGTTTGAAATATGAAATGGATAGAGATCATCAGAATCAGCATGGCCGAAAACAGCCGTGTATCATTGGAAAAACAAATCTCGTCGATCAAGTCCAAATTAAACACCGAAGAAAACATCGAGGAAGTGAAATTCTACCGCAATCTGCTGGACGGGGATTTGAGCATACACCTGTGCTGGAACAATGGGAAAGCAGAGCCCAGGGGGAGCAAAACAGGTCTTTGCCTGGCCCATCTCCTGAAGGAATTCGGCATCACCTCCCATTCCTCATGGGTTGAGAAAGAGGAATAAAACGGTTCAGAGGAAAATATTAAGCCTGTGGTTTACCCCCGAGCTTATTGTCACATCGAGGAGTTTTGAGATCGGAGAACATTACCTGAATCAAGGAGGAACAAATGAAGAAAGAAGATGAAATTTCGAAATCGATCAGCAGGAGATCGATACTTAAAGGCGCTGTAGCATTGGGAGCTATTGCCGCAGGCGGGGGCCTGGCCCTTAATATGGCGGCCCCGGGTACCGCGGAGGCGATCGAAAGGAAACTCCCGAAGAAATGGGATGAGACCTGGGATATCATTATAGTGGGGTCCGGGTTTGCGGGCCTTGCGGCGGCAGCCGAAGCAGCCAAAGCCGGCTCGAAGGTTGTCGTCCTGGAAAAAATGCCCTCGTACGGCGGAAACTCGATTATCAACGGCGGCGGATACGGGGCATACACGGATAAACTGCATATGCGCGAGAAATTGAATCTTGGCGACGACAGTGCGCAACAGCACATTACCGATACCCTCAAGGGCGGCGACTATTTCGGGATACCTGAACTCATCGAGGTCTTTGTCAAAGGGTCGCCTGATGCCCTCACCTGGATGATCGACGAAGGGGGGCTTGAACTCCGTAACGTCTTGAACAGGGGCGGGGGACATTCAATGTACCGCTGCCATTTCTCCAAGACTCAATGGGGCAAGGACTATACTGAAGCGCTGAAAAAAATTGCCGAAAAGAACGGGGCAAAGATGGTCCTCAATTCACCGATTACCTGGATCTGGCGCAAGGATGCCGACCCGAAGAGCCCCGTTCTCGGGGTCGAGGTAAAAAGGGGCAGGAAGCTCGTCAACATGAGGGCGAAAAAAGGCGTGATCCTCGCGTCGGGCGGCTTCAGCCAGGATGTAAAAATGCGAACGGACCACTACCCGAAGCTGGTGGCGGAATTCAACTGCACCAACCAGAAGGGGGCCACCGGTGAAACTATAAGGTTTGCCCAGGCAGTCGGGGCGGACACGCTGCAGTTGAATTTCATCCAGCTCTATCCATTTGCCGAGCCCAATTCCGGCACCCTGGACGGCCCCGCCGTCGTCCCGTTCAGCGGACCGGGACGCGGTGTTATTTACGTCAACAAAAACGGCAAACGCTTTGTCAGCGAGCTGGAGCGCCGCGACGTGTGCTCCTTTGCCCAGATCAACCTGGGGCCCGGCATGAAGCCCACGTACACGATTTTCAACGCGGCGATTGTGCCCCTGATCGGCGCCAAGCCGGAGGAAATCGAAGCGGGCCTGAAGAAGGGACGCTTTATACAGGCGGATTCAATACCCGAACTGGCGAAGAAAATCGGCGTCGATGCCGGGAACCTTCAGAAGACCGTAGACGACCACAACCGTTATTTGAAGGAGGGGAAAGACCCCGAGTTCAACAAGCCCATCACGAAGGCCATGGTCGCCCTTGACAAGGGCCCGTTCTATGCGATCGCGCAGTGGCCTGCCGTCCATCACACCATGGGCGGCCTGAGGATCAATAAAAACGCCCAGGTCGTCGATGTGTTCGGCAGCGTGATTCCGAACTTCTACGCAGCCGGAGAGATTACAGGGGGCATTCACGGCTCCAACAGGCTGGGCACGAATGCCACGGCGGAATGCGTGGTGTTCGGCCGGATCGCGGGGAAAAACGCGGCAAAAGCATAAATTTTCAGGGGGGGCTCAAGACCCCCTTATTTCTGAACAGACCAAATACGGAGAAAAAATATGAAAATGAGAAAAAAACTGATCTATGCTCTGGGAATAATTTTGATGAGCTTCATATTCATCATGAGCGTCACGGCCGGGGGGCCGCCCCTGAAGGAAAATGCCTGCGGCTCGTGCCATAAGGATTACAATAAAATTATGCCCAAATCGCATCCTGACATCGGCAAGGGTGAGCCGTGCCTGTCATGCCACGCCCCGGACCCCGCCAACAAAGAGGCGACGAAGTTTTCCACGGAGGTCCACAAGGTGCACAAGAATGGAAAGGCAAAACTGGAGTGTTCGGCCTGCCATGCTCTTTAGGGCGGCCCAGGCTGTTGTTTCAGACATTAAATTTACGATTAAACAGATGTGAGGCAGGCTTATGTTTGGTTTGGGTATGCAGGAACTATTGATAGTTCTGGTTATCATCATGATTATCTTCGGCGCCGGGAAGCTTCCGCAGATCGGTTCATCATTAGGCAAGGGGATCAGTAATTTCAAAAAATCATTCTCCACCAGCAATGACAATACAATTGCTCCGGTAGAGAAAAAAGCCGGTTGAATGCCCATTTGATGCGGAATCAGTAAATCCAGGGGACCAGCCGCCAGGTGCGGGCGCGGTAGGAATCGTACTCACGGCCGAACTGGGACTGCAGCAGCCTTTCCTCTGCGTGAATGCGGGCGATGAGCGGCGGTACCAGCAGCGCCGTGAGCAGCAGGCCGATGCCGGACCGAAAAGCAAGGGCCCAGCCCAGGGAATTGATAAGGAGACCCAGGTAGCTGGGGTGGCGGACAACTCCATAAACGCCGGTGGTGACCAGGGTATGGCCGGGCTGAATGGCAACGAGGCCGCTGAATCGTTTGCCCAGCACAAAGACCGGCCGGAGCCGCAGGATATCTCCGGCAGTGAAGATAACGACCCCGAGCCAGCGAACGGCATCCCCGTCAATGGTCCAGAAACCTGTCCGGTCCGTGTACGCCGGCAGATAAGCGATGAGCAGGCCGATGACAGTGAAAACCGCGATGACCCAGCGGTTGGAACGGTCCTCGCGCACCCCGGGGCTGATGTTGCCTTCGCTGAAAAGGGCGGCAACGGCCGATGCGGCTGTTATCAGTGCGACGGCAATGAGGGCCGGAATGGAGAAGAAGGCGGAAAACCCTCCCCTGCCGAAAATCGCCAGCCCGAGGTAGGCAAGAGCCCCCGCCAGTGCAAGAAATGCCATTTTGAAACCGGGCATAATGGCCGCCCCCGCAATAATGGTCAAAGTTTTTTGATTCCCACTATTGCATCTTTAATCCTCATCTGAAAGGAACATGAAAAAGCTCTGGCCTATCAGCTCATGCTCTTCCATTTCCGCCATGTGACAGAGGGCCGGATTGACGAATTTCAAAATTCAGGGGCGCATGGCAACCACACTTATAAATGCTCAGGGGCGGCCGGACGGCCGCCCCTGCAGTTCGAAATTCGGTATGTCTGAAATAAATCAAGGCACCTTGAAACCGAATTGATGGCATTTCGCGCAGGCATCCACGGAAGGCTTGTGGCCATGATGGCATTGCTCGCAAGCAATAGCGCCAAGGTGGTTGTCATGGGGATTCTGCCGGCCGAATTTTTCGGCGCTCTTCATCGCAAGTTTTTCCTCGTCATGGCATCCCTTGCAGACCTCCGACGGCACAGCTTTCTGCGGTGGGCTCTCTTTATGGCAGGCGGAGCATTCCATTCCCCTGTCCTTGTGCCTGTCTGCCAGGAATTTCTTCTGCTGCGCCCAGCCTTGGCCGGAAATGACCACGGTACATAATGCCAGGACCGCGAATACTGCAATCAGCGCAATGCCGAATCTTTTCATTTTAAACATATTCATTATTTAACAACCCCCTGAAAATCCCCCGCCGGCGGGGGACAAAAACCGGCACGGTCACTCCCGCGAATGCGGGAGTCCGGAAAATAACCGGATTCCCGATCCAGGTCGGAAATGACGAGAAAAAAAGGCCGTGCGATCTATTATGACCGGGGCGGGTCACCCGGCCCGCCCCCGCCACAAAATATTTACTTCCCCCACGGTTTCAAGGCCGCCGCGTT